>JALSKP010000001.1 GCA_026988815.1 Myxococcales bacterium
CAAATCAAATTGTCCATCTCACTCGCCGGACCAGCCAACGGCAATTTCTCAGACCCGACAAAAAGGGAATCACTAAAAATGACCTGGGTTATCTTTTTGCGCCTTGGTGAAGTTTGCCGATCCATCACACATTAACACACCAGAATAGTAACCATATTTAGGATGTGTAAGCAGCTTCATGACACGTTCGTGATCTTTTCGAGGACCAATTTCATCAGACATAGTCTGTGTATCCAAAACCAAAGGTTGGGGCGATAGAGGTCAATTCGTCAGTAGACAAGACGAAAGCTTGCCAATTTTTGCGGCCCAATTCTAACATCGGCCATCCGGTGTCATCAGTATTCACACATGGCGATTCCAACGCCCTGCACCGAAGGGCTTCCTAGGTCGTCTCCCATCTCTTCGCCTGATGTTCGATCTGGTTCCAAAGTACATTCGGCTTCACAATCAAACCTTGGTCCGCCATTCGAGCGGCCTGTGCCTCCAAGGGAATATGGTAATAATACTTACTAATCACCACCGAGATCGCAAACCCCAAACTAAAGCGAGCTCGTGGAATTGCCTTTTCGGGCCCTGCGCGTAGCCTGCCCTTGGGGTATTAGCAACGATGATTTTCTTATCCGAACAATCGCATTTAAACACTGCCTTTTGACGCTTCGCTTTAATCACCTTAAAGGTAGGTTCGACTTCATCAATCCCTTCTGATTCTTCAAATATGGCGTCCATTAATTCTGCCAAACCGCCACAGGATTGGCATTCTTTGTCCTTTGGATCGAGCGATTAAAAAATGATCGTCACAATCGACGGCGGTGAGAATGATTTGACCAAGATGGCCTTTCTCGCTGGGGTCCATATCCAAACACAAATAATCTCGTCCTCGAGCGCTCCTGCCAATCGGAATCCACCTCGGATTATATTCTACAGCTTTGATCTCCGGGTCCATCCCGAGGCCGGTTTATTTTTTACGTCATAGACTTCACCTCGTTTTCGTTTTGGTCAGGGTCGTCTGTGTTCATTCTCTCTCCATTGGGTGTTTGATTGGATATACCATTTGGGTACGGAATTATCCCACGTTTTTTTTCGAGCCTTGATAGATCGCAACGCTGAGTCCCAACAGGGTAATAGCGGCACCCACCCACTCCCAACCAGAAATTGAGAACATGAAGGTTGCGGGGAAGAGTACTGCCAAAGTAAACTTAGACAAGGATGTTAACGGCGGGTTTAGGAACACGGTAAAGCCGACTGAAGAAGCAGGGAGGTGCCGAAGGAGCCAGCTCCAAATCGCGAATCCGACAACGGTACATGGTAAAGAAAGATACAATAAGGCCATCCACCCATGCGTGTCCAATCGCGTTATACTGGGCCAAGCGTAGGTTGGCGCAAAGGGTAAAATATAGAGTCCGCTGATCGTTAATCCGAGGTAGGTCCAAAGTACGGCCGATTCTTTTTCCAGTACAGGTTTGCTGATGACCGAATAGATGGACCACGCCAACGGAGCTAAGATTGTGATCGCCACCATGAGCGAATAATCAGAAAAGCCGCCCTTAGACGCGGCGATGAGAAGCATACCAAGGGCTGCAATACTGAAGCCTAAGATACGTCTGAAGGTCAGTTTTTCATCGAGGAAAAAAGCGGCCAAAAACATGATAAAAAGTGGCGCAAGGGTGGTTGTTAACGACGCAATGTGCGCAGGTACACCATTTTGTTGGGCATAATTGAGCGCAAGATTATAAGCTGGAACATTGAGCGTGGCGACGATAGCAAGTCTGATTTTATGCTTCTTAAATAAAACCCAGGCGTCTTTGGCCTTGAAAATAAACAGATAGCTCACCGCAACGAGGGCGGCCAGGAGGAAGCGCGCGATCATGAGCCCAATCCAATCGAAGCGGGGTTGAGCGCCATCGTTGCCAAGTAAAAAACCGATCGCGATAAAGCTATTTCCCCACACCAGAAAAAGTCCGAAGGTTGCCAAAGCGAGGAGGAACTTGCTGGGATTATTTTTTAAACTTTCATCCATCAGGCCAACCTACGCTACTTTCTGTAAAAGGAAAGTTCATTTATGTAAGTGATTTTACTTTATTTTAAATATTGCGAGGGACCTTTCCCGATTTCACCGCCGCGTTTATTTTTGTGGCTTGAAAAGGTGAGAGTTCAAGGTCTTTATATCTACTTCTTTTTAGAAAGTATTTATCATCTTTTTTTGGCCGTCGCAAAATAGTCTCGTAAGAGATGTGCGTCTCATCGTAGTGCACCTCTACAACCGAACCCTTTCACGGTGTTGCATCCCGGGACCTCATTGAAGAGGATGAGAAGGGTTTTTGGGTGCCCTTTGATTCTTTTTTCGCAGCGTCAAGATCGCGCTTCCATGAGACAATACCGAGCTCAATGGGTTGGTTCTTTTGTCGCATGCTCTCGACTGGGCGTGGAGGATCAGATGGATTGAGTTCGCTTGTAGCAATCTCATTTGGCGCGTTAGGTGGCTTGTTTGTGCAAGAAAATTGAAAGAGAAGGAGAGCGAAAAGTAAAGTGGAGGTTGTGTTCATATTTTTATTTTCCACGATCGGGGTCGTTAATCCACCCTAAAAATGTAAACATTTTGTTCTCGATTTCTTCTCGCTTTTGATTGTTGCGAACACATTCGTTTCTGATAGGTTAACGGCGAATATTAATGTGATAATAAACCCAACCCTAGGATCGAGTATGGCCCGTTTTTCTGCAAAAATGCTCTCAAGTTTTCTCTTTGTTGCTTTGACCTCTACGTCAGCCTTCGCGCAACAACAATCGTTAAAGTTTCAGTTGGACCGCTTTGAACCCCTTCCTTCTCAGGGAACCAATACGTTAAATATTGCCAAATCGGATGTTTTACCTGTTGGTAGTCCGAGTGCTGGATTTTTTATCAACTACGCCGCAAACGGTTTTCAATTGACGACCGATGGTTCCGAAAAGGTGTTGGTCGAAAGCCAACTCCGTTCAGATCTCTGGTTCGGTATCGGTGTCTTCGACTTTTTCGATCTAGGTTTTGTTCTTCCACTCTTTCTTTCTCAATCTGGAAGCGATTTAGGTGGGGTTGGTTTTCCAGGTCAAGCGACCAACGATAGTCCGACCGTTGGGGACTTTCGAGTCGTTCCAAAGATTCGACTTTTGGATGGTGGCGAGTCCGGTATTGGATTGTCTATTCTTCCAACGATCGGTATTCCTTCGGGAAATGTGACCTTGAATACCGATGGTGATGTTAAATTTGAGCCCCGTGCGGTGCTCGATTGGCGTTCAAAAGGAGGATTTGCAGTCGCGTTAAACGGCGCTTACCTTTTTAGGCCCCAACGTGTTCTTGCAAATTACGTTTCTGACGACGTTGTGCGGTGGGGAGCGGGTGTTGAAATTCCGGTCCTTATTCCTGAATTCAAAGTTCTCTTAACAGGTTACGGCGATATTGGTCTCGTCAAAGATCAAGAAGACGATCTCGCCAATCCGATCGAAACTGACGCTGCGCTCCAATATATGATGGGCGATTTCGTCATGTTGCTCGGAGGTGGCGCAGGTCTTAATCAAGGCGTGGGTAATCCAGAAATCCGCCTTTTTGGTGCTTTTGGTTATACGCCAATGAAGAGCGATAGTGATAACGACGGTGTTCCGGATAAACTTGATAACTGTCCAAAAGAAGCTGAAGATATTGATGGGTTTGAAGACACCGATGGTTGTCCAGATCTCGATAATGATGCCGATGGAATTTCGGATAAAGACGATATGTGTACCGATGAGCCGGAAGATATTGACGGGTTTGAGGATGACGATGGTTGTCCAGAGACAGACAATGACGGTGACGGAATCGGCGATGGGCAAGATAAATGTCCAAATGAGGCAGGTCTTCCAGAAGATGAAGGATGTCCAAATACCGACAAAGATAAAGATGGCGTCGCCAATGATGTCGATAAATGTCCAGAAAAAGCTGAAGATAAGGACGGATTTGAAGACGCCGATGGCTGTCCTGATACCGACAATGATGGTGACGGTATTCTAGACGCCGACGACAAGTGTCCCGATAAAGCTGAAGATAAGGACGGATTTGAAGACGCCGATGGTTGTCCAGATCTTGATAACGATAACGACGGTATACCGGATGCGACCGATAAGTGTCCAAATAAAGCTGAAGTGATCAATGGTAATAAGGACGAAGACGGTTGCCCTGATAGAGGAAAGACCAAAGTTTTGATTACCAAGACGTCGATTAAAATTCTCGATAAAGTGTTCTTCGCCAGTGGAAAAGCGAAGATCAAGAAAAAGAGTTTTAACCTACTCGATCAAGTAGCGTCGATTCTCAAAGCGAATCCTCAAATCAACAAGATTCGTGTTGAAGGTCATACCGACGATAGAGGAAAAGACGCATCGAACTTAAAACTCTCTCAAGCCAGAGCTGAGTCGGTGGTTAAGTATCTTGTCGAGAAAGGTCTTCCCGAATCACGTCTGATTGCCAAAGGATATGGAGAAGTGCGGCCGATTGCGTCGAATAAGTCTCGTTCCGGTCGGGCATCCAATCGTCGTGTGGAATTCAATATTGTCGAACTCAATGGCAAACCGGTTCAAACGAAATCGGTCGTCATTGAAACACGTGAAACCGTTGAGGAAAAGGCGCCTGAAAAACTGAAAAAAGACGCACCAAAGAAACTCAAGAAAAAAGAAACGAAGTAAACAGAGTTGTTTTCGTTTAGGTCGAGCCCGAAATTCGATTTCGGGACTTGGCTTTTTTTTTACCCTGTAGGATATGAAGAAAATGACCGATCTTATCAAAACCCAAGAAGAGGGCGTGGCAACGCTGACCCTTAATCGCCCTGACGTACGCAATGCCTATTCGGAATCTATGGTTGCGATGATGGTTGAGTACTTAAATGAAATTGAACGTGATTCGACGATAAATGTTGTGGTATTGCGCGGCGCCGGAAAGTCGTTTTGTGCGGGAGGGGATTTGAACGCCATGGCAAATCGAACAGGAATGTTTGCAGGAGATCCCACGGAGTTACGCAATCATTACCGTCTGGGCATCCAAGAGATGACGCGTCGTTTTCAGAGCTTTGAGAAACCTGTTATCGCGGCTGTTCATGGTGCAGCGGTCGGCGCGGGATTGGGTCTGGCGACGATGTGTGACATTCGAGTCGTGGCGAGCGGAACCAAATTCGGAGCACCTTTTCCAAAGCTGGGTCTGATACCGGGGGACGGGAGTGCTTACCTATTGGCGCGGGCTATCGGATATTCGCGTGCGATGGAGTTGGTCATTAGTGCTCGTATTTTTGACGCCGACGAGGCCTACCGAATGGGTTTAGTCCATTATGTGGTTGAAGGAGAAAAAAAGGACCTCGCAGATCTGGTGTATGAAAAAGCCCTAAGGGTCGCCACAGACATTGC
>JALSKP010000002.1 GCA_026988815.1 Myxococcales bacterium
CGATACGATCTTAGTTTCCATTTTTTCTCCTTTGAAATGGGAGCGGAAATCATGAGATGTTGGTTTAAGATTTCAAGAGGTGGTACGGCGAGGATTTACTTTCGAAGCATTTAAAAATAATACTCCAGTACGGAGATCTATCCCTTCGCGCGATTCATATTGAGGGAGATCTTGATTTTGATGGGAATTTGGATTTTGACGATGAGGGGATACAAGTGCTCATCGTTGATGGCGACCTCAATGTGAGCGGTCTTCTCAGAGATCGATTTTGTGAGGAAATAGAGTCGCTCGTCTTAGTAAAAGGAAATATCAACGCAAGGGATTTTTTCACCTTTGGTTCTGTGATGAAAACGTTGCCGGAATACTCAATCACGAACTCATTGAAGGTGACGAAGACGAAGAGTTTGGCTTCTACGTTGATCACGTCCCCGCTGATGGAATCGCAGAATGGATCATTGAGGGGAAATCGATATTTTTGGAAAACACCTCCCAGCCAAAAGAAGGTAAATAGACATGACCTTAACAAATGATGAATTGGGCTCGATTCGATTCTCGAGATTTGTTAATAAAGACCTTTCTCGTACCGGGTCCAATTGTTGTGAAATATTCTATTCTTCTAAGTCTATTTTTACTCGCCTGTAACCTTAGCGACGATTCTTCCTCTCAAACTATCCCCAATCAAAATGACCTTGGTGAAACCTGCAATGAGGACTGTATCAACGGCAGCTGTGTGGAGGATAAATGCGTCTGCGAGGATGGCTTTGCCGGCCAAGATTGTTCAATCTGCGCTTTTGGACTGCAGGACAAGGATAAAGACGGTAGTTGTTTGAAAAGCTGGGAGAACCTTCCCTGTGTCAACGGCGAATGTGTAGATGAGGTTGGGGAAGCGCACTGCATTTGTCTTCCTTTATTCGAAGGCGAACTTTGCGATACCTGCGAAAATGGTAAACAAGACAACGATAACAACGGAAGCTGTCTACCCGATTGCGAAAATATCGAACTCGATTGTGGCGCGGCGACCTGTGATGATAGCGCTGGCAAAGCGCATTGCCTTTGCCCCCTTGGGACGCAAATCACTGACGAGATGGAATGCAAGATCGTCGTACCGCCGACCCAGGATTCTCCGAAAATGGATGGACGCCCTACGGATTAACGACGCTTGATCCCTTGCTATCGGTTATCGATCCGGGCTTGGGTATCTTTGGTCAAGCTGCGCTTTGTGTCGAGGATAGTGGGTTTTTCCAAACCTACGATCTGGCGAGTCCTCAGACAATGGGATTGTTAAAAGCTAAACTCGTCTACAAAGTCACCCGAACTTGCCCAAAGTTTCAAATGAATGTTTTTGGACTTTGCTCGCCAGGACCATCTGGACCGGCGCTACGTATCAACGAAACGACCTTCGATTACACAGATATACAATCCACCTTCATTCAGTTTGCCAGCTTCCCAGAAAGCCAGACGATAGAATTCTGTTTGGGCGAGGCCTATTACGGTCCGCAAACACGGATCGAGCTCACCCATCACCACCCCACCCTCAACGCTTGTCTCCTCGATTTCATGGGGCTTGAAGCTGTTGATCATTTGAGCTTTGAACGTGTTGAATCCAATACCTTTGAGTGCCCCGAAATTGGCGAGGCTATCAATGGTGATTTTTCTGTTGGGAACGAAAGCATTATTCCCGGATGGGATATCAATATCACGGGCGAGGACGCGGTCGCCGATCTTGAGGAAAACAAACTCCACTTGTTTGCGTCCAAACAATGCGATCAAATATTTGCCAAAGGTAAGTTGAGCGTTCCGATCAAAGACAATCAAGCGTTAGTCTTCGATTATAGTTACAATCGAGAAAAGTATGCCCTCTTTAATTTACAAGGATTGGACCATCCCTTGAAAGAACAAAGCGAGGGCGTATTTAAAACCTGCCTTCCCTCGTGGATGCAAGGCTCAGTTGTCGCATTGAGTTTCAATTTAGGATCCGCTTTTGATGAACCAGGGTTCTGTTCGGAGTCCTACCCCCAGGGACCTAAGAATCGATAACGTGAAGATCGTTGAAGACGCGAAGTGCGAAGAAAAAGGCGGATTTATTAATGGTGATTTTTCGGACAATGATCTGGGCTGGCTAGAGGATCGCCAAAACCCAGCGAGCCGCTTTTCCTACCTTCAAGAAAACGGAGACAAGTTCGTATCTATTTCTGGTGCGGGTTGCTCTGGAGCGCTGCGACAGTCGGTCTATCTCCCTGACGATGGTTCATTCAACGCAGTCGAGTACACCTATCGGCTGGGGGATATTGACGACTCGCTTGCCGATATCTATCTCATCGGCCTCCATTCAATTGCAACGCAAGTCATCGCGGAGGATCTTCCAACCACCTCTGGAAATTTTATAACTCAACGGACTTGTATTCCCCGTCAGGCTTTCGGTCGACCTTGGCGCATCAGTCTACGGAGTTGTGCCAGGGTTCGGGCCAGTAGCCCATGTCGAGAATTTGGTCCCAGGTCTCCAGAAAACATTGATTTCAGTGCACTTGAATTAGTAAATACACCTACTTATTTGTAGATTCAGTCAGGTTGGTCGGGCGTGTCTTTTGCATACCTGCTTACTAATATTTTGAGTTTGGTTTTCCGAGGTTAACGTACACTTCTTCGATTGAACCCCCTAAAATCAAGGGCGCCATTCGAGGGTTAAACCCGCGCTTGGTCCACCGAAGTTCTTGTCAACAGTGCAATGTGGACCCAGATATTCACACTCCTGTTCTGTCCCATTTACGACTTTAGAGATATTGGCAAATCCTAAAAAGGGCGTCAGGTACAAGGACCCGCTCGTTCCTCGTCCCTTCAACAGGGTCCGAATACCGAGTTCACCATACGCTAAACCTGCTCTATTATCACCATGTACGCTCATGCGAGCGACTAACCAGGTCTCAGGAAAAAGACGGTCAACGGGAAGTTGGGCGTCTATTTTCACACCTCGGAGCTTAAATTTTTTGATACCTACGATGTAGGTTGTGCCTTTAATATTAAGACCATCTCGCGTTCCTATTCTCAAAAATTGGGTAGCCGCTATTCCAAATTTTTGTATTTTCGCGCCACCAGCGCCGAGACCAATTTCAAAATATTTGGAGTCATAGGATGCTTGTCCGTAAAAGGTCATAAAATCGGCGTTGCCTTCATCCGTTACAGCCAAGGCCATCGGTGATAGAACCAGACTTAATGCCAAGGGGCTTTTATCGAAACGATGCGTGGCCTCAACATCGATAATCGCGCCAAATCCCAAGGTATCGATCGGAATAAAAGGTCGAAGGGTTAATAGTAATTCCGTACCGTTGGGATTTTCTCTATTCATTTTGCTTTCCACATAAGGCAAACGGGGACGTTTGATAACTGCGGCGCCGATCGGTATATCGATATTTAATGGCACTCGAACGCGCGCATGGCGTTGAGTGACTTCAAGAACTTGCCCAAGCGTAATGGGAACCAACACTGTTACCGTCTCGTCTCCAAAGCCCTTCTTTGTGATGTTTAGAAACTCTACGCTATCACCGACTTTGATACCCTGCGTCTTGCCAAGATCGATAACGAATTCATTATCATCGATCGATAAGAGATGCCCCACGAGGTGTTTTTTAATGACCTTCTTCGCTTTTTCCTGGACCTTGACGACCTTCTTTTTGGGGATTTGAGCGATCTTTTTTTCTTTCTTTTCTGGCTCTCTCGTCTCATCCTTTGGAACGGGTTTGCCCTCTTGTTTGTTCTCTTCGGGGGTCTGGACGCTCTCTTGCGCCGAAAGCGTGATAGAGAAACTAAATAAAGAGGCCAACACGAGAGAACTAAATAATTTCATTACAAACCTTTGGTTAAAGTTATTTTCGGCATTCGCAAGAGCTATGCCAGACCAGATACGTGCGACTTGTTGGACATTGATGTAGTTTTCGGAGCACCAATACTCCCTTTCTCAGGTACGCTTAGCGCAATTGTTTTCCCGAGATACTCCTCATCAACAGCCTTAGAATTTTGATCACAGCATTTCGGATTGCATGCGAATAGGGTTGTAGGAGATCAAAATCGACCTAGATCGCCCGCAAGAAGAAGTTCATTGAGAAAGGGTATCGTGTAATTATCTGTATCTTCACCTAACTTGGCCACAAATATCCGATTTTGCTGCAAAGTAAAATAGGTTCACCTCGGGTCCAGAAACCCGCGATCAACACGAGATTCATTGGGTGGGAAAATATAATTCGAAAAAAAGAAAATTTGCGTTGACCTCAGCAAGGTCGTGATTAATGTTCACCGCGTTAGCAGTCATATGAAATGAGTGCTAATCACCGCATTTTTGATGAATGTGATGATTGGACAAACAGACTTTTTCTAAAAGGAGATAGAAATGATTAAACCACTTGGCGACCGTGTACTGGTACAACGTCTTGAGAGCGAAACAAAAACAGCATCTGGAATCTTTATTCCAGAAACGGCAAAAGAAAAGCCTCTTGAAGGCATCGTGCGTTCCACTGGATTTTTGAAAGATGATGAAGGCAACGAAATCGCACTGTCTGTAGAAGAAGGCGATAAAGTTCTTTTCGGAAAGTATTCGGGAACGGAGCTCACCTATCAAGGCGAAGAGCTTCTTATTCTTCGTGAAGACGAAATCCTCGCAGTAATTACAGACTAATTTAACCCGGGCGATCCTAGATTGCTCAACTATTTAAAAGGAAATTATCATGGCTAAAGAAATTATTTTTGACATGCATGCTCGCCAACACATTCTCAAAGGGATCAATACCCTCGCGAACGCTGTTAGTATTACACTTGGACCGAAAGGGCGTAACGTCGTTATCGAGAAGGCATTCGGAGCTCCAATGATCACCAAAGACGGTGTTACCGTTGCCAAGGAAATTGAGCTCGAGAACAAATTCGAGAACATGGGAGCTCAACTCGTTAAAGAAGTTGCATCCAAGACCTCCGATACGGCAGGTGATGGAACAACGACTGCGACGGTACTTGCGCAAGCCATCTACGCTGAAGGCTCAAAGCTTGTCACTGCGGGACATAACCCAATGTCCATCAAGCGCGGGATTGATAAAGCGGTTGCTGCAATCGTGAAAGAACTCGCTAAGATTTCTCAAAAGACAACGGACAAAGAAAAGATCGCCCAAATCGGAACGATTTCTGCGAACAATGACCGTGAGATTGGCGACCTTATTGCTGACGCGATGGATGAAGTTGGTAAGCAAGGCGTTATCACTGTTGAAGAAGCAAAAGGTCTCACCAACTCGTTGGACTTCGTTGAAGGAATGCAGTTTGATCGCGGCTACCTTTCTCCCTACTTCGTAACCAATACGGAGAAAATGGAAGTTGAGATGAAGAACCCTCATATTCTTCTCTTT
>JALSKP010000003.1 GCA_026988815.1 Myxococcales bacterium
ACTTTTCTGCGAACTTTCCACCAACCTCGGGAAAACTATCTCTATTCATACGTACCATCTAGTCTTGCGTTAGAAACTCAAACCTGGATTAACCGACTTAATAGGCATGAGCCAACATAAATACGATGCGTATCAATCAAAAAGGGTGCAAGGGAATCCCAATGATGTGGATTTTCGATGGGTTTTTTGTCGAGGGTTTAGTTAACTGAACGATCACATAATCGGACGGCGTTTGATGTCCCTTTCTCGAAACCAATAATTTGCCTGTTTGACAAGCTTGAAGTGGACGTCTAATAGCCGATTCTATGGGTTGCCAATGATTGGCGGCACCTTTGTCAAAATTTGGATTTACCATGTTCGATTTGAATTACAGCCTCAATGGAAGTGAATCCTTCCAAAGCGGTCTCGACCGATCTGTGAGCCTGCGTCGACAAATTACCTATCAAGCCATGCGTGTTTTTTCAGGATGGGGCTATTCGGAAATGCAAATCCCCCTCATTGATCAATTCGATATTTATGAGCGGTCGGTAAAGGAAGAGGTCGATGATGCAATTCGCTTTGTCGCACGAGACGGCAAGGTGATGATGTTGCTTTCCGACGTGACACCCGCGATCGCTCGATTGGTTTCTTTCAAGTTAGGAAAGAAAAATCTTCCTCTGCGCACGAGTTATGCGAACAAGGTTTTTCGTACCGCTAAGAATACAAAAAATAGTATAGAAAGTTATCATCTTGGGCTCGAGTTAATCGGTGTGTCTGGACTCTTTGGCGAATTAGAAGTGTTCCTTGTCGCCCTGGAAGTTCTAGAAAAACTGGGCGTGGATGACTTTCAGTTTAACGTAAGTGATTATGGTATTGTCCATTATTTGTTGAACGCCACTGGCGCTCCTAAACGCATCCGAGAAGAGGTGCTCGAGGCTATCATCGCCCGAGATGCCGCTGAGGTAAATTTCATTCTCAATCGCTTGGGAATTAGAGAGCATTTTATTGCGGCCGTCTCGGCGCTTGCTAACCTTGAAGGTGGACTTCATCAACTCAATCAAATTCAGGCTGCTCTTCCCAACGACAAACAACTCGCTGAACGTTTGGAAGCCATGCGTACTCTCTTCCGTGTTCTGTCTGAACTCGGATATAAAAAACGTATTCGCTTGGATTTGGCGGCACTTGATGGCGTCAATTATTATACCGGCATTGCCTTTGATATCGTCTCCGAAAACCTCGGTCGATCGATTGGACGAGGAGGGCGCTACGATGCGCTTTTGGGGAAGTTTGGAAACTCACAACCCGCTGTCGGTTTTTCGCTCATCGCGGGCACGATTTCGGAGATATTGCATCCCAAATTTGACGAAGAATTGGTGCGCGATACGGGACCAAAAATAGAGCCCATCTCGATTAGTTCAAACGATCTTATTGATGGTTTTAGCGAAGCATTGGTCCGACGAAGTTACAATAAAAGCGTTTCGATTTCGGAGATGACGTGAACGATTCTCTACGCCTGGCCCTACCCAACGGCCAAACTCTGGGACCGGTCTTGGAATGTTTTAAACTCGCCGGGCTTGAACTTCCGTCCTTGAGTTCCAAAGTAGTTCGGATTAATAACCCCTTTGATACGGGGTTTGATCTTGAACTCTTTGCGACCTCGGCCGCAGATGTGTGCCGATATGTTGAAACGGGAGTATGCCACGCAGGTATTGCAGGGACGGAAATTCTCTGTGAAACCGAAGTTGAAGTATGGCGTCCCTTTACATTTAATATTGAGAGTTACCCGATTGTTTTTGCGGGGAGAAAAGGACAGAGTTTTGAAAGCTTGCAATCCAAACCCAACCTTCGTCTAACCACCCCTTTTCCAAATTTCGTCAACGATTGGTTTTCTCGACGAGGTTTGTCAGTTGAGGTCATCGCGGTAAGTGAGGGAAGCGAAATCGCCGTCGAGCTATCGATGGCCGATGGTTATGTGGATTTACTGACCTGTGCCGAAACATTGGTAGCCCGGGATTTTCGAGTTCTCGACGTTTTAGGGCATACTCGCCTAAAACTCATTGTCAATCGCGCACTTGCGTCAAAACGTCGTGAAACCCTTGGAAAGCTTATCGAACTTTTTCAAAATAATCGTCCCCCAGAACCTCCGCCGATTTCGATTCCCTTCGATTTGGACGATCCCTAGTCAGAGCAAGAAAAGAAACGACCTTAGAACGTTGATTTTAGTGTCGAAGGCGAGGATTTCGTTTTTCAAGTAAACGCATTCGAAACAAAAAGGGTTGGGCTTCTTTGTGTTTTCCTCGGGCTTCCAAGACCGTAACAAGATGGGAGAGGAGCTCAAACTGGACGATCTCTTGAACGTTTGGAATGGTATTTCCATCTTGGGTATCCTGTTTTGAAATCGCTTTTTTAATCGTTCTTTCCGCTTTTTCGAACTCGCCTTTGCGGTATTGAATCCATCCTAAGGTATCAATATAGGCCGATGAAGAGCTCGGTCGATTGTAATAGGGGAAGAAGGCTAAAGAGAGTTTGATGAGCGCTTCGCCTTCATCCAAATCGGTATTCGTCGTCGCGTTTTTATAGGCGAGAGAATTGGTTGGATTGCTCATTTGCGCCCAGTCCACGTATCGTTTTTTCTGAAGAGAGGCACGTAAAAATCCTTTCGCGCGTTCGTGCTCGCCGGCAGCTTCGTAAAGGTCTGCAAAAGGCCAAACCCAGGTATCGGAGAAAAACTCGCTCGCACTTCGTGTATAGGTTTGGGCTACGCCATTTCCTTTGAGAAGTTCGGGGGCGGTTTTTTCAAGGAAGGCAATACCTTCTTTGGCTTTTCCGTGGGTTACAAATTCTCTGATGACGAATGAAATACTGTCTGGATCAAAGCGGTTGGAAAAGAAAGGTGTTGCCAAGGTCGTGGCGAACTCCACTTTATTAGCGATCAATGCTGCACGGAAAAGAGCATAAGGAAAACCGATGGTTTGAGAGAGGAGGTGATGTTTTTTTGCTTTTTCAACATCACCGAGTCCAATCGCTGCGATGGCGCTTATTTCGTATGGACGCAGACGTTTCGGGAAATGTTGGATAACGGGTTCAATCAACGCTTTTGATGCTGCGTAGAGTTGTCGATCACCTAAAACGCGCGCGAGGTCTGCCGCGGTTCGGTAGGGGGTGGGAGAGCGTTTCATTGCCGCTTTAAACCAACTTTTTGCCTGTGTGTCTTTTCCGACCTCTTGGAGCGCTAAGCCGCCAAATTTTAAGATTTCGGTTGGCGCAGTCTCAACATCAATATCTGAAATAGCCCATGACACGATTTCGCCCGGGAGACCCCAACGGTCCAGAAATCTCAGAACGACGAGTAAAGCTTCAGCGTCATTGGAGTGTTTGTTCAAGAATTCTTGTAGAGACTCGCGGCCAAGTTTGGGGTTAGAACTGAGGTAGTAATATCGTGCGCGACGTTCGACCGAGGAAACCGAAAAGGCCTCAGATTTTTCGAGATAATTCAACACGATTTCGTAAAGGGCGGGCGTCATTACGACGCCTGGACTCAAGGCTAATTTTTGAAGGGAAGAGGTAGGAAGGTTTGATGTTCTCCATAATTTTTCAATCCACTTTTCACTTTCTTTGACGGAAGGGTTTTCTTCAAGAACGCTCAAGGTTCCATGGATAGAAATCTCGGTAGGTTGACTCTGATACTCTTCAATGGCGATACCTTTGGCCATTGTTTCCATTCCCAATTTGGAGAGTACTAAAAGAGCTTTTTTACGCGCAGCGCTTTTATCTTGGTGGGCCTTTAAAAAAGTATTCAAGGTTGCTTTGGCGTCCTTGACGAGATCGGGTCGCGCAAAATGAACGCTCAAAAGGATGCTTAGCGCCAGTGCAGAATTGTTAAGTTGCGATGATTTCAGCAGAGGCTCGGCGATGGTTAATGCGCTTTGAAACCGGCCCGATGCAATTGCAAATTTCGCAATATTGAGACGTCGTGCGTTATCGATTGGCGTTGTCGTGAGGCGGCTCGCACTTTCGATCAAAAGTTGGTCGCCTTCTTTACGGCTGGAGTAGGCGAGGAGTTGGAGTTTGAGGATGGACAGAGAAGGGTCCTCTTGCAGGGATTTTGGTAGTTCTTCAAGCAAGAATAAACCCTCGTCTGCGAAGCCCATAAACGCAAATTCTTGAAGTGCATTTTTTAAGTTTATGGCTGCAGTTTGGATCTCAAAAGGATTCTTCTCGGTCCCTTTCCAAATACTACGAATGTGTTCGCTTGCGCCATCGATATTTTGAGCCTCAAGAAGTTGGGCAATGAAAACCGGTCGTGCGTTTGCACTAAAGAGAGGATCAGAACTCAGTTGTTTGAGGTTCTCAAGAATCACTTTTCCGTGACCTGTATTGTTTGCTTTGGTGATGAATCCAAGAAGGGTCGCCGTTGGATCGGCCGATGTGAGCATATCGTTTTGAAGGTGTGAAAACGCGGATCCAAAGTCGCTAAGATGGAGATAACAATCAGCTAAAAGTTCATCGGCATTGGGATAAAGGCCCACATTTACTTTTTTGAGATAAATGAGGGCGTCTTGATACTTCCCTTGTTTCATCAGAAGCGATGCCATCGGAATGAGCAGCATCGTCTGGTTGGAATCTATTAACGGCTGAGCGCTTTGTAAAACACGTTCGACACCTCCGATTTCCAGAAAAGAATTCAAGTGCTCAAGGAGAATGGACGATGCCAACTGCGGATCGCCGGTTACGCTTTCGATATCAAGAACGCTTATCGCTTCTTCGTACAATTTGTGTTTGATGAGATATTTGATGATATCGGCGGTCGGTAAGCCGGCGCTTTTCATTTCTGCGATGTGACGATTTTGTTGGTCGACAGAGTTTCCAAATTGTGCTGCCGATATCGCCGAAAATAAGAAGGGTTTTCCTGAAAACACATTGGGAAGGGCTTCTTTTGCGATTTTTCTCGCGCGGTCAAAATACCCGAATTTCATGAGCACTGAAATCTCGTTAAAGTATTCTGATTCAATTTGGACCATACCTTTTGCTTTTCTTCCTTGGGCATACTTGTCTTGTCCCTCGTCGACGTTTCCGATTTTGATTTGAAATTTCGCGAACTCAAAAAGTGCACGTAGGGAACTTTCGTTTTTTTCGTTGGATGCATTTTGGGTTGCATTTGAGTACGCGTTTTCAGCGTCCTCATTCCATCCGCGCAGTTCGTAGAATTGGGCGACCCTCAACCAGGCCTCGACTTGGTTAATATTTTCTGAGGCAAAAGCGGTTAGGGTCTCTCGGACCTCATCGTCGCGACCTTGGGTGAAAAGAGACAGCGCGAGTTGGTAGGAGAATTCCTCCCCTTCACTTTTAATCATCTTTTCCAGTTGTTCGGAGGCAAGTTCCCAAAGGCCACGATTTTGAA
>JALSKP010000004.1 GCA_026988815.1 Myxococcales bacterium
GGAGAGAAATCAGATTGAACAGGCCCTTCATCTACTCCGTGAAGCGCTCACGATCGCACGAGAAATCGGATACAGGGGATCTGAAAGCGTTGTCTTGAACAATATAGGCGAGGTCTATCTCATCTCTGGTGATGTTCCCCAGTCCCTTCTTTACCTCCACGAAGCTGCCGAAATCGCCGAGGTCTCAGGAGAAAAACGCGTCCTTTTTGATGTGTATAAAAACTTAGGAAAAGCGGCTCTCAAAGAGGCTCTCTTTGAGAAAGCGTTGAAACGCATCAACGATGCACTGGTCGTGGCAAACCAACTCGATAGTGAACTCTTGGTCGGTGTGGGAATCGGCAATTTGGCTGATGTGCGTGCCCAGATGTTCCTCGCTCAGAAAACCGAAGGTTGCGATATACTTGCCGACGAACTCTACAAAGACGCCATCGATATTCTTGAAAGGATCGGAAATGATGGCGAAATTGGACGTCTATTACTCAACTACGCTCGCCTGGAATTTCAGCAAAAGAAATACGATTCGACCCTAGAAAAATTGAACAAAGCGCGAGAGATTTTTGAACGCATAGAACTCAAGGATGAGTTAGAAACGACGCTCGGTCTCATTGAAAAAGTCCAAAGAACCACTTAACTCTAAGTCGAGAAAATAGGCTTTACCAATCATCATCGGCCGCCTTCTTTTTCTTTTTAACTTTCTTCTTCACCTTTTTCACTTTTTTAGGTTTCGATTTTTTGGGTGAATCTCCCCAAACATCTAATTCTTCCTCTGAAGAGGCTTTCTTACGAGGGGTCTTTTTCGCAACTTTTTTGACAGGAGCTTTCGTTTTCTTTTTCGCGACTTTGGCTCGAGGAAGGCGAGGTTTCCTCACATCAGCCTTCTTGGTTGCCCTCGAAGCGCTAGGTTTACTTTCTCCCCAAATACCGCCTTTTTCGGGTGATTCGTTATTCTCCATCGGGATAAGACTAATTTCAGAAATGGGTCTGGATTTCGCGGTTTTGAATTCGAACATCAGCTCTTTTATGGACGGGTCTCCTTCCTTCCATTGAATCGTTTTTTCTTGGGTTTTTGAGCCCAAAATCGCAACGATGGTAATATCCTCTTTTTCAGGAAGGTTAGCCACACTCACCGGCGTTTTTCCCTTCTCTTTCCCTTTGACTTCTATCCGGGCACCGGAGGGATAGGACATCAAACTCACGATTCGTCGGGTTTCTTCGAGCTTTTCGTTTACTTCTAAGGAGTCGCCTTGGACAAGAAGGTCTTTTTCAACTTCGGCATAGCCTTCCTTTCTTAAAACGATTTTGTAGGTCTGACCGGCAACTAAGGAGACTGAAAGAGGCGTGGTTCCGCTTTCTTTTCCGTCGACCAAAACCAAAGCATTGGAAGGGGTACTCACTATCGCAACGGGTTGTTTTTCCGGCGGAGCATCTTTAACTGCCAGTTCTTCCACACCGAGTTCGGTTGCCACTGGCACATCGGGTTTATCACGTTTCATGTACAAAACGGCGAACGAGACGACGACCAGCAAACCCGCGATACCCAGTAAGGCTACGATGATCCGAGTTTGAGATTTTCCTAATTTCATTCTTGATTCCGTTGATTGTACCGGCGCTAACGCCGATGGTTCGGATTGAATCCCAGCGGGATTGTTTTGGAAGTCTTGGACTATCACTGGACGTCGCGGCGCTAAAGCTGGCGGCTTGTTTGCCGCAGGCGGACGAAGTCGAATAATTTCCGAATTGCTCAAGTGAAAAATCACACTCTCAGCCGAGGTCCTGTAGGATCCTGGCTTCATTAAGTTTTTTTGGTCTAAAGAGGGTGAGAAAAAATTTCTAACCATCCCAGCAAGGTCGGGAAGTCGCGAGCCACTCAAACGTTGAAGCGCCGCGTCGATCGCGTATTTAAATTCGAGCGCGCTAGAAAAGCGTCTCGCCGGATCACGGGTCGTCGACCGGGCGATAATATTCACAATTTCGGAATCTATATCAGGGCGGTAGAAATTCAAATCTGGGAAATCAGCCCGCCGAACGGCTTTGAGTAATTTCACATCAGGGTAATCCTGATAAGGCGAACGTCCAGCCAATAGCTCGTAAAGCACCATTCCCACAGAAAAAACGTCGGAACGACCATCGACATGATGACCCATCGCCTGCTCAGGAGACATATAAAAATATTTGCCTTTGATGATCCCATGTTGGGTTTGCACCAATCGATCTTTGGCTTTTGCGATACCAAAGTCAACGATTCTGACTTCGCCGTGAACGTCGATCATGATATTTTGAGGAGAGACGTCGCGATGAACAATATTCATCTCCGCGCCCTTAGCGCTCGTACGCGTGTGGGCGTAATGCAACGCACCCAAGGTTTGGCTCATCGTGTAGAGCGCTTCAAACAAAGGGAAGTTTTGTCCATTCAGAGCAAAGCGTTCCTGTAAAAACTGAAGATCGGGACCATCAATAAACTCCATGATGAGAAAAGATTGTTTGTCGTACACACCAAGATCAAACACACGACCTATGTTGGGATGATCAAGCTGAACGGTGAGGCGAGCCTCATCGGCCAACATATCTGTAATCTCGCTGTCATCACAAAGGGAGCGGTGCAATCTTTTTATCGCAACAATCCTATCGTAACCCGCTTGATCGCGGACCGAAGCACGAAAGACTTCCGCCATTCCCCCTTCTGCAATTTTATCTAACAAGGTGAACTTGCCAAAAACGCCTAGCACCGAATATGATCCTTCTAAATAGTCTCATCAAAAATGACTTTTATACCAGGAGCCGTCAAGTCCGTGAAAACTGAAAAACTACAATCAACCAAGATTACCTATCTCGACGGTAGACCGGATATGCTTCATATCAAAAAAGCGCATCTCATGCTTAACCCTGGAGGCAAGGATCAAAAAGAATTTATCTTCGATCAAGCTGTCATCACCATCGGCTCAAACCCCGAGAACGATATCTGTATTCAAGACGATACGGTTAGTCGCTACCATTGTCGCATCAACCAATCCGACGAACATTACTTCGTAAGAGACCTGGAAAGTACCAACGGAACCTATCTCAACGGCGTTCAAATCAAAGAGGCTTTTCTTGATCCGGGGTTGATTTTAGCCATCGGTGACGTGCAAATCCGTTTTAATCCTATCGACGAACAGATCCCTGTTCTCCCTATCATGACGGAGGAATTTGGCGGAATCGTTGCTCGAAGTAAAAAAATGCGAGAAATTTTTGGCATTCTAGAAAAAGTAGCGCCGACCTCGGCAACGGTGGTACTGGAGGGGGAAACCGGGACAGGGAAAGAAGTCGTCGCCCACACCATCCATACCTTAAGCAAACACGCTAAAAAGCCATTTATCGTTTTCGATTGTGGTGCGGTTCCTGAATCACTCATTGAAAGCGAACTTTTTGGTCATGAACGTGGCGCCTTTACAGGCGCGAACGCGGTTCGAAAAGGGCTTTTCGAATTGGCCGATGGAGGAACTATTTTTCTAGATGAGCTCGGCGAATTGGGCCTCGATCTTCAACCCAAATTACTACGCGTTCTAGAGCAACGCGAAATCAGGCGAGTTGGAGGAAATGCACCCATTCCAATAAACGTGCGCATTATTGCCGCCACCAATCGTACGCTTTCCAAAGAAGTCAAAGAAGGAAGATTTCGAGAGGACCTCTACTATCGCCTTTCCGTGGTCACTCTCACGCTTCCTCCCTTGCGAGATCGACCTGAGGACATTCCGCTTCTCGTCCGCCATTTTTTGCACACAAAGTCTTTCAACCGTGATGCCAAAAACGAAATGAGAATTACCAAAGTCATGCCCGAGGTTCTCGCCAAGCTCGCCAAATACCAATGGCCGGGGAACGTTCGCCAGCTTCTTAACATCGTCGAACGGGCCGTATCCTTTGCCCATGGTGACACCTTTCAAGTAGGCGATATCCCCGACTCGATTCTCCATCCCGTAGAAAAAGAAGTTATGGTGAAACGGATTCCCAAAGAAAAGGAATCCTCAAAAAGGGAGCCCTTTAAAGTTGCCAAAGAAAAGATAATTGCCGAGTTTGAGCGCGCCTACCTTTATAATTTATTGAAAGTACACCAAGGAAATATCACCCAGGCGGCGCGAGAAGCTGATATTGACAGAAAGTATTTCAAAAAACTCATGACCAAACATAGCATTGAATCGGCCGACCTATAATTCATCGAACTTAGAAGGTAAGCGCAAATCCGTCTGATGTGAGGCGGAAATTTGAACGTTGCTTGTTTGACGGCGAGAGAAGTAATCCGTAGACGCCAATGGTCAAAATAATCGCGCCACCGATAGCGGTCCCGTACCCTACCTGCTCATAAATCGCTGCTTCTTGCGCCGTATCATCGTAATCTGCCGGACGCTGAGCGCTTTTGTTTTTGTCATAATCGGCGACTTTAGCGGATGCGGTTTCAGAAATTGAAAACGCCAGCGAACTCACGCCAATGGAAACCACGCCCACACCCACTGCAACCCAAGGCCAAACCGGGGCGGAGTAAGGTTCCACAAGTTCTGTTAAATTGGCGTTCACTACAGCGTCTTTATTCGCAAGATTCACGAAGACGCTCTTTTGAATGAACCCTTTTTTCGTAATCTCGATAAGGTGTCGTCCAACACTGGCGGACACACTCATCGGAGATTTGCCCTGAGGAACACCATCTAAAATGATATCAGCGCCATCCGGCGAGCTCACCACTTTGATGTTGAATCGCAACGCTTCTTTGGTGGTGTTCAATTCTGCATCAACGCGTTCCTGATTTTTCTTAATATGTCCGCGAATATTATCTGCGTCTTTGGCTTTGGGGCGCAAGGCCAAGTATCGCCGAAAGTATAAATTTGCGACCTTAAATTCCTGAAGATTTTCGTATGCAACGCCGATACGGTAAAGAATATTGGGTTCAGGAAAAAGGCCATAGGCCCTTTCTAAGGAAGCGATTGCCTCACTAAAATTCTTTGCTTCAAATTGTTTTTGAGCGACCTGCAATGCATCAGCGACGCTCTTTCGATCTGTATCACTGAGCTCTGAGAGCGTTTGAGCCTGTACAGAAAATACAGGAATAAGAACCAACGATAAGGAAAGAAAAGAAAGAATAAAGCATCTTTCTATTTGTTTTTTAACCAATCCATGCTCTCTTTTAAGCGCTTCTCATCATTTTTCTTCGCTTTCTTCTCTACCTGTTCAATCTTTTTTTCGCTACCCCTTTTTTCTTTGGGCTTTTTTGGCTCGATAGCTTTTTCAATAACGAGGGCCTTCTTTTTTTCTGTAGTTTTCTTTTCGACGCTTTTCTTAGATTTTCGTTTGTCGGTCTTGGTTTTCTTTGGGGATCTTTTCTTTTCCACCTCTTTGACCACGATTTCTTT
>JALSKP010000005.1 GCA_026988815.1 Myxococcales bacterium
CAAGCGATATCAGACCATTGCCTACCTTTATAGTCCCGCGATTTATGCGGCCCACCGCGATCTCATGACGGCTCAAACCCAAGTAGGAAAATTATCTGGAGCGGAAGATTTCGCGAAAAGCGCATCTCTGTCGGCGCTGGAATCTGCAAAGATGAGATTACGTTTGCTAGGATTAAGAAACGGCGAGATCGAAAAAATGAGTCGGGCGAAGAAGGCCTGGACGCGCGTTCCTATCCGCAGCCCTTTTGCCGGAACGGTCGTTAATAAACGTGTTTCAGAAGGAGAATATGTCAAAGAGGGTCAGCCCTTATTGGAGATTTCAGATCTCGATACGATTTGGGTGGAGCTTGATGCCTACGCAGCCGACCTACCCTTAATCTCGGTTGGACAGCGCGTGAGCTTCACTGTCGATTCTATCCCTGAGGAAATTTATGAGGGAAAAGTTTCATTTATCGAGCCTTTTGTGGACTCTGCAACGCGAACGGGAACGGTTCGTGTTGAACTCAAAAACGACGGAAAGCTAAAACCTGGACAGTACGTGAGTGCTAAATTGGAGGGCGCAAGTAACGCGTCCGCAGCGTTGGTCATTCCAAGGAGTGCCCCCTTATACGCAGGAAAACGCAGCGTTGTTTACATCGAAAAACAACTTAAACCGGACCCTGTTTACCGCGCCAAAACGATTAAGCTAGGACAGATTATCGGTGATCAAGTTATTGTTGTAAGTGGTTTAGAAGAGGGGCAGCGTGTCGTCACCCACGGTGCTTTTGCGCTAGATGCCGATTTGCAGATTCGGGGCGGATTGTCTCTTCTGGCTCGCCCGGACGATAAAAGTGAAATTTCGGCTCTCGATATTCCAGCGGGTTTTCTTTCGCAGGTTTCGCCAGAAGTCGAGGCCTATTTGGAAGTTCAGCAAGCCCTAGCAAGCGATGATGTCCTGGGCGCTCAAAATTCTGCTCGGCAGGTTCAACAGCAAATATCGACAGTAAGTACCACGATGCTTTCTCCACGCGTTCGAAAGAAGTGGGACCAATATCAAGGTCGTCTTTCGGAGGCGGCGAGCAAGATCGCGATGTCTGAAAATGTAGAAAATGCGCGAACCCATTTTGAGGGACTTTCGCTTGCGGTGGCAGACATTTTGAAAGCGGTCGGCAATCCTTTGGATACGCCAGTATCCTATACTTTCTGTCCAATGGCCTTCGATAGTAAAGGGGCCCATTGGCTTCAACTGGGAACTGAGATTAAGAACGCTTACTACGGCGAAAAGATGTTGAGTTGTGGATCTGTAGAAGAAGTTATTCAGCCCTCTCAACGGCTCGGTGCACCCTCGACAATGTCGGAAAGCGGAAAAAGTGAAGTGAAGGCGGAAAAAGAAAAACCATCGAAACGTAAAAGCGCAAAGACGAAAAAAGGAAAGTCGAAACAAAGCAAACCGAAGAGTCCACCTTCAACACAGGCGGAAAGTAAGCCAGGATCCAAACCCCATAATGCTCCTACATCAAGCCCAACTAGCGGAGTAAGCAAATGATAAACTCACTCCTTTGGATACTCAGGAATCGACTTGTCGTCCTCATCATTGCGCTTCTTATTTCCAGTTTTGGTTTAATCTTTAGTCCCTTCGATTTCGGAAATGGACTCCCTCGAGATCCGATTGCAGTGGACGCAATTCCCGATATTGGAGAGAACCAGCAGATCGTTTTCACGGAATGGAAAGGGCGCTCTCCACGCGATATTGATGACCAAATCACCTATCCTTTGAGTTCAGTTTTATTGGGAATTCCAGGCGTAAAAACGATTCGTTCTTCGTCGATGTTTGGGTTTTCAAGTATCTATGTGATCTTTGAGGAGAACACGGAATTTTATTGGTCGCGTTCTAGAATTCTTGAGAAATTAAATGCACTCCCACCGGGGACCTTGCCTGAAAATGTGACACCTGCTTTGGGCCCTGATGCAACGGCACTTGGCCAAGTTTTTTGGTATACCCTGGAAGGGCGAGATGAGGCGGGGAATCCTGCGCCAGGTTGGGACCTGCATGAGCTTCGTAACCTCCAAGATTGGACGGTGAAGACGGCCTTACAATCGGCCAAAGGTGTGGCCGAGGTAGCAACGATCGGCGGAAATAGCCGCGAGTATCAGATCGAGGTGTACCCGGACAAACTGGAAGCCTTTAACGTTTCGATTCTCGATCTCGCAAAATCTGTTCGCCAAGCGAATGTGGATATCGGTGCTCGAACGATGGAAATCAACCAGGTGGAATACGTGGTTCGTGGGGTAGGTCTACTCAAAGGAATCGACGATATTCGGAAAATTGTTGTCGCCCATCGTAACGATAAACCTATTCGTGTGGCCGACCTTGCCAATGTTGTCATGGGTCCGGCGGAGCGGCGAGGAGGTCTGGATATTTCTGGAGCCGAGGCGGTTGGCGGAGTAGTTGTCGCGCGTTTTGGTGCCAATCCTATTGAGGTGATCAATGCGGTAAAAGAGAAGATCGATGCATTGGGGATTTCTCTGCCTCGGAAAAAACTCGAGGATGGCAGAACATCTCAAATCACAATTGTGCCGGTTTACGATCGCTCGACCTTGATTAACGAAACCGTTCAAACCCTATCGGACGCGCTTTGGCAGCAGATATTGATTACGATTTTGGTCGTGCTTTTTCTACTGGGGCATTTGCGTTCCTCGATCATCATTTCAGCGTCCTTACCACTGGCGGTCATGATTTCATTTATCGCGATGAAGGCCTTTTCAGTGGACGCCAATATCATGTCTCTTGCTGGGATCGCGATTGCTATCGGAGCGATGGTGGATATAGGCATTGTGATTACCGAAAATGCGGTGATGCGCTTGGGGAATGAGTCCGATCCAGAAAAACGGGATCAAAAGATTGCCGAATCTGTTGCCGAAATTGCGCCTGCGGTCGCGACCAGTGTCGCAACGACGGTATTGAGTTTCATGCCGGTGTTTGCGATGACGGCGGCCGAGGGCAAATTATTTTCTCCACTGGCCTATACAAAAACCTTCGCCATGATTGGTGCGTTGATTGTTGGTTTTATTATTTTGCCGATTTTAATTCAGGTTCTGTTGCTCAAACCGAGCACGAAATACAAAGGCGTATTCAACGTTCAGGATTTTTTTCGAGTCGTTCTGTCGACCCCCATCTTCTTTGTTGCCGGTATTGTAATGGTGCTCTTTGGGTCGCCTGCTCTAGGAGCGGTCGCCATTGCGGTAGGGCTTTTAGGGGGGGTGATAACCTTATTGGGAGAAAGTCCAATTGCGCGGAGAATTCGCCAGGTTGAATCTTTGATTGCGGGTTTAATTGTGTTGATCATTCTCTCACACGCTTGGCTGCCGCTCAGTTTTGGTGTGAGTTTTTTAACGAATTTCTTTTTTGTTGCCGTGCTTAGTTTAACGCTCTTGGTCGTTTTTTGGTTATTCAATTATAAGTATGCATTTTTACTAAATTGGATGCTCGACAATAAGGTGACGTTTTTATTAGTACCTTCCACGGTTGTCGTCTTGGCGGCTATGACCTGGTTCGGCGGACCCAAACTCGTGTCTTGGATGCCGCAGAGTATTCGAACCTTGGCTCCTATTTCAAAATTCGTACATGCCTTTCCTGGGCTAGGCAGTGAATTTATGCCGCCCTTTGACGAGGGTGAATTTCTTTATATGCCAACGACAATGCCCCACGCCTCGATCGGCACGGTCTCCCAGCAGATTCGTCGCATCGATGCCCTGCTCGCCTCGATTCCGGAAGTTGAGGAGGTTATGGGAAAATTTGGGCGCGCCGAAACCGCGCTCGATCCCGCGCCAGTTTCTATGTTTGAGATATTGATTCGCTATAAAGCCGAATGGAAAGTGGACGATGAAGGGAATAGGGTTCGCCAATGGCGAGATCATATTAAGAGCTCTTCTGATATATGGGATGAGATCCTAAAAGCGGCTCAATTTCCTGGTGTGACGAGCGCGCCGATGTTGATGCCCATCAACACACGTATCGTGATGCTTCAAAGCGGAATGCGTGCTCCGATGGGGATAAAAATCAAGGGGCCCACGATTGAGGCAAACGAAAAAGCCGGAAAAATTATCGAACAAGAATTGTCAAAAGTCACCTCCGTTCGTGAAGGGACCATTTTTTCAGAACGCATTGTTGGTAAACCTTACATCGAAATTGAAATCGATCGCGATGCGATTGAGCGTTACGGTTTGTCCCTTCAAACGGTACAGAAAACGGTTCAGCTAGCCATTGGTGGCGCGGGTATTACACAAACTGTGGAAGGAAGAGAACGTCATTCGGTTCGTATTCGTTACGTGCGTGATGCTCGCCAGAGTCCCGAAGCGCTCTTGCGTTTACACGTCTCAACGCCCAACGGCGAACAGATTTCCTTGGCGTCTCTGGCCTCGATAGAATACGTTCGTGGACCCCAAGTCATTAAATCAGAAAACACGTTATTGGTAAGCTATGTTACTTTTGACAAAATAAAAGGAGCGGCCGAAGTCGCGGTTGTGGAAGCGGCTGATGCTCACTTAAAGCGGGGGATTAAAAATGGCGACATTGTGCTTCCTGATGGCGTGACCTATGAATTTGCTGGGACCTTTGAAAACCAAGTCCGTAGCGCTAAACGTTTGCGCTACCTTGTACCTCTTTCAATTGTTCTCATCTTTTTACTTCTCTACCTTCAATTCAATCGCGTTTCCACAGCGTTGATGATCTTCACAAGCGTTGCCGTTGCAGCGTCGGGTGGGATGGTGATGCTTTGGCTTTACAACCAGTCTTGGTTTCTAAATTTCTCGATCGCTGGTACCTCGATGCGAACACTATTTCATGTCGGTCCGACGAATTTATCGGTGGCAATTTGGGTGGGTTTTATCGCACTCATCGGTATCGCCACCGATGATGGCGTGATTATGGCGACCTACCTCAAGCAACGTTTTAGAGACTTCAGGCCCGAGTCGGTGGCAGACATTCGATCCGAAGTATTAGATGCTGGTTTTCGACGTGTGCGCCCATGTTTGATGACAACTGCAACAACGATTTTAGCGCTTCTTCCTGTTATGAGTTCCACAGGTAGAGGTTCAGATATTATGGCTCCGATGGCACTTCCTATTTTCGGTGGAATGGTGCTTGAGCTTATTACTTTATTCGTTGTTCCTCTTCTTTGGTCCTTCAGAGAGGAGATGAAATTCAAAATGCGCGCGAAAGAGGTTTAGACCCGGAAACTAGCGGGCGTTCAAACTTTTTAAAAAAACTGCACAAAAAAGAAAAGTTTGGGCGACAACCTTCGCGTAGGCGGAACGTTGGGATACCGATACCAGCCCGAAGATTCTCGATTTCTTTTACGAGCGACTTTTACACCCCTTTA
>JALSKP010000006.1 GCA_026988815.1 Myxococcales bacterium
GAAAATGTATCATGGGTGGTGGAAATACGTTTCCCTCGGCGACATGATCGCACTTGGAAAGGCACTGGTTGTCGCTTCCGGCGCGTTCTTGGCTCTCAATATTTTCCTCCTTGGTGATGCCTTTCCCCGTTCGATCTATATTCTTGATTTTGGTATTTCTCTTTTTCTCCTAGGCGCGGCTCGCGGAAGTGTGCGGATCTTTCGGGAGACCTCCCAATCCTTTCAAGCCAAGACCAAGACCATCAATGTTATTATCTTGGGCGCTGGTGATACAGGTGAAATGTTGTGTAGAGAAATTACAAAAAATCCCAATCTTCCTTTCAAGGTGATTGGTTTTCTGGACGATGCAGAATTTAAAAAAGGCCTCAGAATTCACGGTATGCCCGTTTTGGGACCGATTTCGACGGCCCAAGATATGGTGGAAAAACACAGCATTCAGCAATTAATGATTGCGATGCCCTCGGCTACCAAAGATGAAACGCGTCGCGTTGTAGAGCTGGCCAAACAAACCGGTGTGCCAACAAAAATTCTTCCCGCTATCGAATCTATTCTCGCTGGAGAAGTAAGTTTGAACGCCCTTCGCGAAGTGTCCATCACCGACCTTCTCGGGAGAGCGTCGGTACGATTGGATATGCAATCAATTGGCCGTTTTCTGGAAGACCAGACGATTATCGTTACTGGCGCTGGAGGATCGATCGGGTCTGAGATCTGTCGACAGGTGATGCGTTTTAATCCACAAAAACTGCTCATGGTTGAACGCGGAGAAACGCCCCTGTTTTTCATCGATCGAGAATTAAAACGAAAATATGAAGATAGCGAAATCATTCCCTTCATCGCCGACATTACCGAAGGCCCGACGATGAGAAGAATTTTTGACGCTCACCGGCCCCATGTTGTTATCCACGCAGCGGCCTATAAACACGTGCCTCTCATGGAAAGCCATCCTTGGCAGGCCGTTCTCAACAACGTCATTGGCACTCAGACAATCGCCGAACTTTCAGGCGAGTATGGCGTCAAAAGCTTCGTGCTCATCAGCACCGATAAAGCTGTCAATCCGACCTCGGTGATGGGGGCAACAAAACGCGTGACCGAACTCTATGTTCTTGCTGCAAATAAACGTTTTGAAAATACGGATTTTAACGCGGTGCGTTTCGGAAACGTTCTCGGTTCAAACGGAAGCGTGGTTCCTATTTTCAGAGAACAAATTCGAAGAGGCGGACCTATTACCGTGACCCATCCAGAAATGACACGTTATTTCATGACCATTCCCGAGGCCTCTCAGCTTGTTCTACAAGCCGCCTCGTTTGGAGATTCAGGTCGCGTTTTCGTTCTCGACATGGGTGAACCTGTTAAAATTTCTGATCTCGCAAAAGACATGATTCGCCTTACAGGTTTAGGTGAAAACGATATAAAAATCATCTACACAGGAATGCGTCCCGGCGAAAAATTATTTGAGGAATTGAGCCTTGATGAAGAAGAAATGGATAAAACCAAGCATAAGAAAATTTTCATCGGTTCACACGCAGATACAGATATCGTTCTCCTTGAGGAACATTTTGATTCCTTAATCGCAGCCGCGCATAAGGCCGACGGTCATGAGATTCGAACACGTCTAAAGTCGATTATCCCGCCCTACAAATTTACGCCAAATTCAAAAATTATATCGATCGAGGACGCTCGAAAGAAGAACGCATAAAAGTATCCTTTTTTACTTGTTCGGGCTAAAAAGGACGTCGTCATACTTTACCCCTACAATTCACGGTGTTTCTAAAAAGGTCATTTTTGTAGGGTGCGTTCTACCATCGATGGAAATACCAGCGGCCAAACCAGAGGAGGATTCCACGCGTTATTTTACACTAACGAGACGGCTCAACTTTTTTGTTCACGTTGCTTTTTTAGGTTTTCTTTAAAGGTTTTTTCTAGTCCGAGATCGCCAGGTTCATAGTAGCGGTGCCCTTGGAGATCTTCAGGTAGATACTCTTCTGCAACGTAATTGCTTTCGAATTGGTGAGGGTATTTATAACCACGTCCATTGCCCATCTGCCTGTGCAATTTAGTAGGCGCATTTAGTATTTTTAGCGGTATGGCTGCGTTAGGAAACGCGAGGACATCTTTGCGAGCCATCGCGTATGCTTTCAATACCGCATTCGATTTTGGCGCACATGCAAGATAGGTAACCACTTGCGTGAGGGTGAGTGTTCCCTCTGGAAGACCAATCATTCGAAAGGCCGTTGATCCATTAACCGCCACCGTCAACGCATTCGGATCTGCGTTTCCAATATCCTCGCTGGCAAAAATTACGAGTCTTCTAAAGAGGAATCTCGGATCCTCGCCGCCCTCCAACATGCGAATAGCATAATAGAGCGCCGCATTGGGATCAGAGCCCCTCATACTTTTTATCAATGCGCTTGCCAAATTATAATGCGACTCTCCGGACTTATCGTAATGGACTGTTTTCTGTAGGGCGTTCAAAATATCTTTTTCGCGAATGGTATTGTCAGAAACCAGCGCTTGGCTCGCTGCATCCAGCGCATTCAAGGTTATTCGTGCATCACCTTCGGCAAGGTCAATCAGCCCTTGCTTGGCGTCAGCCTCAAGGATAAATTTTTCTTCTAGCCCATTCTCGTCGACCAGCGCGCGATCAATAATATCGCCGACGGCGTCATCACTGAGAGGTTTAAGTTGAACAACTCTACACCGAGACAACAACGCTCGGTTGATTTCAAAACTAGGTGTCTCTGTCGTCGCGCCCACTAGAATCACGTCTCCCTTTTCAACATGGGGCAGAAGGGTATCTTGCTGAGATTTACTAAAACGATGAATTTCGTCGATGAATAAAACAGTTTTAGTCCCCAACATTCTCTGCATTTGTAGAGAGGATGCTATCGCACTACGTATATCTTTTACGCCTGAAGAAACGGCGCTCAAGGTCAGAAACTCGGCACCTATTTCTTCACATAATATTTTTGCCAATGTGGTTTTCCCCGTTCCTGGAGGGCCCCATAAAATAATGCTCTGCATGTTTTTTGAAGCGATTACATTGTAAAGAAATTTACCTTCTTCGAGTAAATGTTCTTGGCCGCAAAAGGCCTCAATTGATCTCGGACGCATTCTTTCTGCTAAGGGAGGATTCATTTATTTTTCCTAAGTCTTCAAAAAGAAACGTTGAACACGAGAAGATATTCCCGTCAGAATTTCGTAGTTAATCGTCCCTCCTCGTTCGGCGATTTCTTCGATGCGAATTTCGGCCTCACCTTGTTTTCCAAATATAATAACCGTGTCGCCGTCTTGTACATTTTCGACGTCTGTTAGGTCGATCATTGATACATCCATGCAAACGCGTCCGACGACTTCGACGCGTTCTCCGCCTACCAACACCAGTCCGCCATTGGACATAAAACGAGGAAAGCCATCGTTGTATCCACAGGCGATTGTTCCGATTCTAGAGGCTCGGCTGGCGACCCAGGATCGACCATAACCCACACTCTCTCCTTTCTTTACGTCTCGAATATCAATGATGCGCGTACGCATCGAAAGCGCAGATGAGAGTTTGGCGCGTACTGAAGGCGAGGGCGAAAAGCCGTAAATACCGAGTCCCACGCGCACGCCGTCTCGCCGGGCCTGGGGAAAGCGAATCGCCCCAGCCGTGTTGGCGATATGAACCTTTCCGAGTGCAATTCCCTTGTCCAAAAGCGTTCGTAAAAGGGCTTCAAAGCGTTCCAGTTGTTGTCTCGTAAAGTCATCTTCCTGAGGATCGTCGGCTGCTGCAAGATGGGTCATGATACCGGTGATCCTGACATGGGGTGTCCCAAGAATATAATTCGCGAAGTCGAGGACCTCACTGGGATGAAGTCCCAGTCGATTCATACCTGTATCGACCTCAATATGTAGGCCGATGTTTTCGCCGTCTCGACCTTGGGTGGCCTCCGATATCGCATCAACGACCTTTCGTTTGCTGACCACTGCTTCCAAACTGTACTCAACAATTTTATCAACTTCATATGTAGTAACATTCGTTACGATAATTGGAAGTTTGATACCCCGTTCGCGTAGGGGTTGACCTTCGTCAGGAAAGGCGATGACAAAACCGTCCACACCATTATTGACTAAAGTTTGTGCAACACGGGTGCTATCACTTCCATATGCAAAACTCTTTATGACGGCCAATAATCCGCAATTTTTCCCGATCAAATTTCGAAGTTCATGTACATTATTAGCGATAATATCGAGATCGATTTCCAAGCGAGTGGATGCCAAACTTTGAAAGAAAGTCGTGGCCACTTTGTCCAATTCCATACTACGACTGGCCTTGAATAAAAGATAATCACCACTCTTAACTTGGGCTTTAATCGCCTTGGATAAGCTTTGTTGGGAAGCATGTATGGAAATATTACTTGCGTCCATTCCACACTCTTTCGCGCCTTGTTCGACAAAGGTGGCGTAACGCCCAATAAGAAAAAGTCTATCGGCGATGCCAGCGATCTCTCTTCCTATTTTTAGATGGGCTTGTTCAGAATAGGATCCCAAGTCGAGCATATCACCTAGTACGACAACCTTGTGTCGGCCCTCGCCATAATGGGCCAATGACGCCAAGGCTGATTTCACACTCGTCGGGTCGGCGTTATAACAATCATTGAGAAGTGTTACGCCTCCCACCGTCGTATGCATTTCTAGGCGCAGCTTTGCGCTTTTGAAATGCTTTAAGGTATCGTAAAGTTGCCTATCATTTACACCGAGTTCTCGAGCGAGTTCCAAGGCCAGTGCAGCGTTCATTTGGTTATGAAGGCCAGGAACATTTATCTCGAATTCTTTTTCATTTAATGTGAAACGATTGGGTCCGATACTATTTATTTTTATCGCTCGCGGATTTTCCATCTGTTTTTCATAAAAGGATATCTCTTTACTATTTTGAGGGAAAAGAATCCTACCTTTACAGTGTTGGAAGAGTTTATATTTTTCCCGCGCAATCCCTTCTCGACTACCCAGTCCGCCGATATGAGCATCGCCAAGATTGACCCATATCCCAAAATTGGGACGGATCATTTTCTCCAGTTTTTCCATTTCGCCAGGGAGGCTGATGCCCGCTTCAATAACAGCAAAACGGTGGTGTTCACGAAGTTCTAAAAGAGAAAGTGCGACCCCCGTCTGGGAGTTGAAACTTCCTGGGCTTCGATAAGTATCGCCCTCGCTTGTTAAAAAAGAGGCGAGTAGGTCTTTTACAAAGGTCTTCCCGTTGGAGCCTGTAACCGCGATAAGATTGAGGTTCTCAAAATGGGCTCTCCACGCTGCGGCAATCTTTTGAAAGGCGATCAGTGTATCGGGCACTAAAAAATAGGCTACATTGAGACCTTCTTTT
>JALSKP010000007.1 GCA_026988815.1 Myxococcales bacterium
CTTCGGCCAGCATCGTTGTTCGTCGCCGCGCCTCGGATCACACAATAAATTCTGTCGCCATCGCGTTGAGCATCTTCGAGTTTTTTTAGGACAACGATTCCACAACCATCTCCTTGGAGAAAACCGTCGGCTTCTTCATCAAAAGGGCGACAGTCTCCGCTCCTCGATATGGCGCCAATTCTTGAAAATCCAACCAGACTTTCGGGCGTTAAATTCAAATACACGCCGCCTGCAATCGCGGTTGTGCACGACCCTGCGCGGATATGAGTTATTGCATCGTGGATCGCCACAAGAGATGAAGTACAGGCAGCGTCGACGGTGAATGCAGGACCACTAAATCCCCACTGGCGCGCGATGTTGGCGGCGTTCATGTTGAGCAAAGTGCCAGGCATGGTGAAGGCAGAAATCGGAATCGCGTTCTTTACCGCGTCAGAAATAGCTTGGTTATTCGCATCACCAAGGTCGCCACTGGCCAGAAGGGTGGCTTGAGAACGCGCGGTAGTTAAGTTGCGGTATTCCGAGGTCACCACGCCTAAAAAGGTACCGACTTTAGCCGGGTCAAAATCATCGCGAAATAAGGAAGCGTCTTGAATCGCCTCACGTGTGACCTCCAAGGCCAAACGATGTTGTGGATCCATGACTTCAACTCGCTTGGGGGCGATGCCAAATTCTAGCGCCGGAAATTTATCAACATCGTCGATAAAGGCGCCTTTTTTTACATAGGTTTTATCAAGTGCGCGGGAGCGCTCTGAATGGAAGAGTTCATGGTTCCACCGATCGCGTGGAAAGTCGGAGAAACTTTGGATCCCACCTAGCGCATTTTCCCAGAATTCTTCAATCGAATTTGCACCGGCGAAGCGACATGCCATTCCGACAACTGCGATATCCTTTTGCATTTCTATCCTTTCGATTACTTTTCTTCGACGGGCTGCCGCACGCAGAAAAGTTCGGTATCTTAACCATTGTACTTGGAAATGAGTTCACGTAGATCGGCCAGGGTTCGGATGGTTTTTAAATCATCGTCCTCGAATTCGAGATCCAGTTCTTCTTCTAAATGGCCGAAAATTTCGAATAAAGCCACTGAGTCGATACCCAGGGCCTCGATCTTTGTGTCCCAACTGAGATCGCTAAAATCTTTTTGAGCGATATCCAGCGCGGCTTCTTGGAAGATGGAAAGTAAATTTTCTTCATTCATTTTTTTATCTATCGACGTGAAAATAATTTTGCAGTTTTGCTTTTGATGCCGTGTCTTACCTGGCTAAGCGTTGATTTGGCAACATGCTTGGCAAGCGTGAGACGCTTTCCTTTGCTCTCAAAGTTGCGTACACCCTCGAACCCCAAAACGCCATCGATGAATTGCTGACGGGTTTTTCGTCTTTGCAATTTTCCGCTCGATGTTTTGGGTAGGCTTCCCCTTGGAACCAATAAAATGTCGTTGGGAGAAAGGAAAAGCTCCTCTTTGACGGTGCTCCGAATCGTATTCTGTAGATCCTCACCATCAATGTCGTCTTTTACTTCAGCGACAATCACGAGATGCTCGCTGTGGGTGCCAGGCACGGAAAATCCTACAACGTTTCCTTTTCGAATACCGTCGATTTCTTGAACCACCCATTCAATGGATTGTGGATCATAGTTTCGACCGTTGAGGATAATAATATCTTTCATTCGACCTGTGACGTAGAGCTCGCCGTCAGCCAAATATCCTAGATCGCCGGTGAGTAAGCCCTTGTCAGTAAAGGTTTGTGCGGTCTTTTCTTTTTCTTTGAAATAGCCCGGCGTGATACTCGGTCCTTCGAATAGGATCTGCCCGACATGTCGTTCCGGTAGTTCTTTTCCGTCTTCATCGATAATGGAGAGACGGTGCTCAGGAAAGGCGCGTCCGCAGGATACAAATTCGAGGCTTTTTTGCGTGTCGTTGTCGACGGGATTGGCGATTTTCTTGCTTTGATAGACTTCTGCGTCGACATAATCGACCTTCATTTTTTCGTCTAGACCTACAAAAGAGACGGCCAAAGTTGCCTCAGCCATACCGTAGGTTGGAAGGAGGGCTTTTTCACGTAAACCTGAAGGGGCGAAATGATCCAAGAAATTCTGGAGTGTTTCAGGATGATTGGGCTCGGCGCCACATCCTAGAACTTTGACCCTTGAAAGATCCCATTGCTCAAGTTTTTCAGCTTTGGTTCGTCGTGTTGCAAGGGCGTAGGCGAAATTGGGTGCAAAGGCGATAGTGCCCTTATAGTCGTTCATCGCTTTCATCCAACGCGAGGGTTGTTTGATGAAATCTAGAGGTGGAATATAAACGGTTGGAACGCCGTACCAAACCGGCGCGAGCATGAATCCGATGAGTCCCATGTCGTGGTAGAGCGGGAGCCAACTCACGGCGACATCGTTTTCGTCGATCTTTAGTCCGACGTTCATGATGCCATCAAGATTGGCGAGGAGGCTACCATGGGTGACGATCACGCCTTTTGGTGTGGACGTGCTCCCGGAGGTAAATTGTAGAAAGGCGAGATCTTGGGCAACAAGATCGTCGACGGAGAAAGAGTAGCTATGATTTTTTGGAAAGGGTTTTTCAAGCTTGTCGACGGTGAACAAGTCGTTCAGAGTTTTTACGCTATCCACGAGGGACCACAGGATCGACTTCATTTTAGAATCGGTGATCAACGCTTTTGCTTCGGAGACGTCCAAGATTTTTGCGGAGGTATCGATGTAGCTATCCAACTTCCCAAGACTGAGCGGGGGATACATGGGAACCGGTACGATTCCGACGGCCATGGCGCCCAAAAAGGTGAGAACGAAATCTTCGGGATTGGGAAGAATGATGGCAACTTTGTCACCTTTCTTTAATCCGCGATCGACGAGATGTTGGCCTCGTTTCATCATTTCATCAAAGACATCTTGGTAGGAACAGACCATACGTTCTGATTTTCCAGCCATGAATGTTAGACTTGTACCGCTAAGCCCAGCGAGCTCGAGGACGGCTGCAGGAACAGTGGGTCCCTTTGCATTTCTTACTAAATTCTTTCTTTTTACCATTATAGATAACCAAGCATTAATTTATTCAATTGCGCATCGCAACTTCTGTACATTTTAGATTCGATAAACACAAGGAAATAAACCTACCGGGTAGTCGGATTACTACGTTTTATAGGCTTAAAAGGGCAAATCTCGGTCGGAATTGGATAGTGTTTTATCCTAATCGACGAGAATATTGGTGAATGTAATTCGAGGGTGTTTGGTGATCGACAAGTTTGACACGGATAAAGGCGTCTTTTTCGGGACAGGTTGTCACAACATAGGTCAAGCAATCGAACCTTTCGCAGTCGAGGATTTGGCATGGAAATTGTATTCGAAGGGGTTGAGGTTAACTATGGCTCACAATAGAATAAAAGTTCTTTTTTCAGCATTTTTCCACTTACTGGGGATTTTGGTTGTATTCGTGTTGTTCTCAAGTTTGTTCGTTTTCCAATGCGACTGCGCTTTTGGTTTACGAACTTCTGGATGATGCGCAGATGTCGGAGCAGATTCTTGCTTCGATGATGATAACGCTTGGATTGTCGACGGCAGTCTATTTTACGGGCGTTTTTATGTTTCGGTCTTTATCGAGGCCAAGACTTGCAACCTTGAAGCGAGCTCGAGGAACAATCATGACGGAAACGTTGATTGTGCTTCCAATATTTTTACTTTTTACGAGCGGTTTAGCGCAGATGGGGATCAATGCGATGGCAGGTTTGCTTACGACGGTGGGAACCTTTGAAGCAGGACGAACCTTAGCAGTTTGGGGCCCGGAGATTGGAAACGCTCGTGTTAACGGCGTAAGTCGTGCCGATGTTAGCGAAAGAGCGCGATTAGCGGTGGCGTTGGTTGTCGCTCCAGTGGCCACTACTACGCTTTCCCAGATCAACAAATGTTCAACTTCTCCGACTCTCGATAAGCTGCTTAAAGGCATGGTGGCATCTGGCGTGCTGTCGACCCCAAATGCGGGCGGACGAGTGAGTATATGGAGTTTTTCAGAAGCCTTTGGAAAGGAGTCTTTTGCGACGAGGGCGCCAGCAAAATTGAAGTCGGCCTACTGTTCGGTCGAAATTGACAATAGCGTTTTTGCGAATATTCCGACAACGGGTACGAAAGGTGCAAATTTTACAGTGAAGGTTAAGTATAACCATCAAGCTGTTTTTCCTATGGTAAGCCAAATTTTTTCAAATTCAGGAATCTCACGTTCTTACGTAATGCGCTCTCATATCCCACCAAATGATTGTTTGCCCGAATCGCCTAATTTCTTTAATTTGGGGAACTGCAACTAATGAACTATTTAAAAGAAAAGATAACGAATCTTAATCGGGATGAAAGTGGCGCGGTGTTTTTGCTTGTCCTCGCCGCGTTTCTCATCCTTTTCATGGTAGCGATGACCCTTTTTGACACTGGCGTTGCCGCGGGTGATAAAATGGCCGTTCAGATTTCAGCGGATACGGCCTCTTATTCTCATTCAGTTGTGAAAGCACGTTCGATGAACGTCATTGTTTATGCAAACATCATCAAGCGGATGTATTATTCGTATATGTCGACCTACGTAAATGCGTGGACGGCGATCTTGGCCAACGAAGCACACGCGATTTCGATGTGTCGACCTTGGCGTCCGACAGCATGTTTAGAGGCTATTGATACAGGTATATTGATCTTATTAGAGGGTTTAGAGTTTGCGTTTACGAATGCACCGACCTTAGGGGTTTTTGGTCAACCTGAGAATTTCTCCGAAGAGCTTTTGGCACTCGATACCTATCAGCGTTATATGCACGCGATTACGCCTTGGTGGGCATACGTGGAAAGTCTTGCACGTGGCGCGCAGAATGGCGCTTTGGTTTCGGCATCGTGGCCACCTCCACCGACCAGCTTAGACAGTATTAAATCTGGTATTTCCACTGCGGGAAACGTGATCGATACTATTTTTGGAAGTAGTATTATGAGTTCCTTACCAGGTTTTACGACCAATGTTGATACCCTACCTTTGGCTCGTAGAGACAAGGCCGGTGACCTATGGACCTCAAAAACGGCCCCTTTTCAGTTTTCCGTTGGCGGAGGCGGCTTCGTAGCTGGAGCACGTTATTGTAAATCCTATACACTTTCCTACGAACACATCTTGCATGGGTACCAAACCTACAAAGAGGGTGATGAAGGGTTTATCGAAAAATACAAGTGGAAGCAAAAGTTCATTGGCTTGAATCTTGTTCCAGCCTTGGGTTGCGTGGGCGCCCACCTCTTGTACGCCGATGAAGGGTACCTCGATTGGAGAATAAAGGACGAATTCTCTGAGGATACCGGAACCAAAGATGCTTG
>JALSKP010000008.1 GCA_026988815.1 Myxococcales bacterium
CTCATTGGTCCGAAAAAATATGACGTTCCATGGAGAGAGCTGGAAGGGCGAGGCTGGATTGCTACTGCTCAGTGTATCGAAATTCGTATACCTTTCCCTAACGATGATGTGCGTTTGGAATATGCGGTGGCCGAAGTTCGTGACAAACATCGTTTAGCCGCAACAAATCCGTCAAAAGTAGATGTGGTTTTGAAATTGGTTGCAGATCACGAGGGCGATCGAATTCTTGTTATTGGCCAATATCTTTCCCAATTAGGAGAGATTTCTGAAGCCTTGGACGTTCCAATCATTACCGGAAAAACGCCTCAATCCAAACGTGATGGACTGTACGAGGACTTTCGTTCTGGAAAGTCTCCCGTCTTGGTCGTGAGTAAAGTTGCCAATTTTGCGGTCGATTTACCAGACGCAAATGTGGCGATTCAAATCAGCGGAACCTTCGGATCTCGACAGGAAGAAGCCCAGCGATTGGGCCGACTTTTGCGTCCGAAAAAGGATGATAATACGGCGATTTTTTACTCCGTTGTGACACGCGATTCGACCGAGCAAACCTTTTCAGCCAAACGCCAACTCTTCCTTACTGAGCAAGGGTATCGTTACCGTATCGAAAATTTCGAAACCTTTAAGCTCTACCCCGATGAAGTAGAGCCCACAGAAGGCGCATAGATTAAAGCGTCCTCTAAAACCTAACTGAAGAAAAAACACTCGACCATTTTACGACCCATCTTAAAATAGTCTTGACCATTTTACGATGGGTCCTAATATAGTCGGCATGGAACGACACTATCAAACCCTTTTGTTGCAACACTTTTCTGAAGAAAGACAGATGGTGATGTTATCGGGACCACGACAAGTTGGGAAAACTACACTCGCTAAAGACCTTCAGGTTTCTGAACAGGTTAGCTATTTCAATTGGGACGATTTTGACGATCGTGCGGTGCTTTTAAGGGGGGCCCGGGCAATCGCCGAACATCTTCATCTCGGTATTGTTCGCGAACACACGACCCTCGTTATCTTCGATGAACTGCATAAATTTTCAAAATGGAAGGAACTTGCTAAAGCGTTCTTCGACCGCTACGGCGATCGTTGCCACATCCTTATTACAGGAAGTGCTAGGATGGATATTTTTAAGCGTGGTGGTGATAGTTTGATGGGCCGCTATTTTAACTATCGTCTTCACCCTTTTTCCCTAGCCGAAATCGTTCATCCCCTACCTGAAATGGAGACGGAGATTAGACGTGGGAAATTGATAAGTGACTCTGAATTTGATGCCCTCCTAAAATGGGGTGGATTTCCAGAACCCTTTTTAAAGAGAAATACACGTTTTTTTAACCGTTGGAGTCGTCTTCGAGAACAGCAACTTCTCAGAGAAGATATTCGCGAACTTACACGCATTCAAGAAATAGCCCAATTAGAAATACTCGCCAAATTGTTGAAAAGCCAAACGGGTCAACTTACGAGTTATAGTAAACTCGCAAACAAAGTACGGGTTTCTGTAGATACTATTCGTCGCTGGTTAAATATTCTAGAATCCCTGTATTATTGTTTTTCGGTCCGACCGTGGTCAAAAAACATTTCGCGTTCTTTACTGAAAGAGCCAAAATTTTATCTTTGGGATTGGGCGCAGTGTAAAACCAAAGGCGCCAGAAATGAAAATTTTATCGCCTCCCATTTATTAAAAGCAGTTCACTTCTGGACCGACATCGGATTGGGAGAATATGGACTCTATTATTTACGGGACAAAGAAAAGCGTGAGGTTGATTTTCTCGTAAGCAAAGATGGTGATCCTTGGTTTATTGTGGAAGTGAAAAGCTCGATGCATTCTCCGCTTTCTAAATCTTTGCTCTATTTTGCGAAACAAACAAAGGTAGAACATATTTTTCAGGTTACTATAGAAGGAGACTTTGTTGAGAAAAAGCTCTTCGATTTAAAGCGGCCGATCATCGTTTCCGCAAAAAGTTTTTTGTCCCAACTTGTTTAATTTTATTGTTTTGTTTTTTACAAAAGTTCGTTATTCGCGTTTTGATCCGCGTGGGTTCTATCTGATCCTCGAAAAGGAACATCATCGAGTGGACCACTTAGCGAGGTTTGTAAAACTGGCTAAATCCCTTCGAATACATGGCTTTTCCTGGTAGCGTCCCTGTCTACTTAGGAAATCTATGACGTACAAAAAAAGCTTGGCGCTGCTCGCGCTCATATTGTTCTGGGGATGCTCCTCAGAGGATAGCCCCATCCAGAGTTCAAAAGATGTTCTGATTATTTCGGAGGATTTGGGAAACGACGAGGGGGGAACCCTCCGTGATCTTAACCCTTTCGCCGACACCGGGACAACAGAGGTCACGATAAAGTCCTATGCTTATTTACCATTTGCGAGTAAAGGGAGCGAATGTAATGCTGGCGCGGAGAGGCAATATTTCGTTTTGTCCGATGTGCAACTGGAGTGCCAGGATTTTAAAAATGTCATTTCTGCCTATCGCGCCGAAGAGGAACAAATCGGCGTCGTTATTTTTGAACAAGGCGAGCGCGATGCGTTAAAGCACTATTGTTTTTCCGATACCCAAGGCCAGGGCAGCGATTGTGTGGATACCCGCTTTCTTGTTCAAGAAGACGCAAGGGGAGGGATGTGGTCGGCAACGCTACGGGGAAGGGACGAGACACGATCATTTTCGACCGCGCTATGCGATGCTATTACACGGCCTTCGCCGAAAAATATCTCCATCACCGACGTGGCGATCTATCAAGCCGTCAAGATTCCGATTGTGACCAACACCCAATTTGTCGACAACCCAAACGCGCCCATTATTTCCAAGCGTCCAGCGCTATTGAGGGTCTTCGTCAATCCAAACGAGAATTGGCAACCCCACGAAATAGTTGCAAAACTTACTATTGGCGACCTTGAACTCGAAGCAACTCTCACCCCTGTAGGGATTTCAAACGAGGGAGATAAAGGGACCACCTTCATTTTCGAATTCGAGGAAGGTGAGTTACCAACCTCAGGAAAATTCTCGGTCGAGTTGTTTGAGAACCAAAGCTGTTCAGACGAGGGAGGCGACGTTGGGGTCACCAAAGTACCGCGCGCAGTAAGGAATTTGGTCATCAAGGCGCTCAACAAGAGTCTTGATGTGGTGCTCGTACCCATCATTTACAATTACGATGGTTCAGGCCGAATGCCCAACCTCGATGCAGCGACGGTAAAGAGTTACCGGGACTTGATGTATGAGTACTATCCTGTCGCTGAGCTCAATGTCTCGGTTCACACACCGGTGGAATACGATGAGCTTCTCGGGTCGCGCGGATTTGGATTTCCGGCGGCTATTAATTTTTGTCTCAATCTTCGCCAAGTCGACGGCGTGCCAGAAGACGTGTTTTACTATTGCGTTTTTAAGCCGGCCGATAGTTTTCGTGAATATTGTGGGTTCAGTTGCCGTGCAGGACAAAGTTTGATTCCCTCGGTCGATGAATCGGAATCGCGAGGTGCAATTGGTGTTTCCTATCCTCGCCTGGCAGCGGCGACCTTTGTTCATGAAATTGGGCATGCAATGGGGCGCAACCATTCCCCTTGCGGACGCGCGCCTGTCCCGGATCCTAATTATCCACATCCCGGTGGAAGCATTGGTTCGGTAGGGTATTCGGTGTTCTCAAAGTTGCTCTTTGACGGGGTCGCGGCGAAAGATTTTATGGCCTACTGCAAGCCTCCTTGGGTTTCCGATTATACCTATGCGAATATTTTTACGCGATTGGAAGCGATACTTGGAACCCAACAGGGACGAATTTTGGGACCCACGAGAAAATGGAAAAGCGCCATTTATGAAAACGATTTTTCTTTGTCGTGGAGCATCAATAGAGAGCTCAAGTCTATTCCTGCAGGTCGGCGTGTCGCTGCTAAATTGTACGATGAAAAAAGAATGTTTATTTCCGATATCGAAGTCTTGGTTCGCGAAATGGCAGATAACGACGAGGCGCAGGGAAAAAAACAGGCCATATTCACGATAGAATATACAGAGCAAAAAGGCACCATTGAAATTGAGGGATATGGGACTCTTATCAGTGAGTAAGAATGATTCGTACTCCAAGGGCTGGTTATGTGATGTATTTAGACCTTGTTGAATTTGGTACAAATCCTCTTTCGAAAAGAGCTTTCCATTAGTATAGGTTTGGTAACCTTTTTTACCTTTAAGAAGAATGTAAATTGCTGAAGGCCTCGTCCCATAAAAACCGTAGGTTGGCGTTGACGGAGCCTGCGACGAAATCCAACAATAAATGTGAAGAGAAATCCCCTCTACCTCTGGGAGAGCTAGGGTGAGGGTCGTCAACGAAAGTAAGCTCTCTCAAAATCCCGCTGTTCTGGATCGGAAATGCGTCTGTTGGATTCGCAACACTGTCGGTGAAGCCTTGAAAACCTACGACAGTTTGAGAGAACACCTTCCTAAAGAGAAACTCACAATTTTCCATGCCAGATTCGCGCACTTTGATAGACAGCCTATCGAGGACGACCTGCTTTCGCGCTTCGGGAAAAATGCTGGGGCAAAAGAAGGACAAGGACAGTTGGTGATTGCAACGCAGGTGATCGAACAATCCTTAGATGTTGATTTTGATCTTTTGGTTACCGACTTAGCCCCGATTGATTTGCTCATCCAAAGGGCGGGGCGCCAACATCGCCATGCGAGAACGATCGACGGCGATGTTGTTGCGACAGACGGAAAGGATCGGCGTCCAGAACCACGTTTCCTGGTCTACGGTCCTAAATACACCACCGACCCGAAGGAGACCTTGCATAAAGATGTTTCGCCCGGATCTGCGGCCGTTTACAGTGATACACGCGTGATTTATCGCACGGCTAAAGCCTTGTCCGAAAGGACACATTTGGTTATCCCACAAAACTCGCGTGTTCTTGTAGAAGACGTTTATCAAGGTTTGGATGATGCTTTTTCAAAACAGGAAGACATACCCGATGCTATCGAAAAAGTTTCCAACCCGCCTTGGCGCAAAGACCGAAGGTATTCGTTTGATTCATTGGGGCGGCAAAGAAATCGCGCCTTATTCGCCAAAGGGGGTCAATATTTTTGAGCGTTGGAGTTTGTCCGAGGTAAGTATTCGAACCGGTTGGACAAGCATCGGGAGTTTTTGGACCGAATTTGTATTATAAAATATTATATTACTGACGGGCCGGGCATGTCAAAACGGTCCGAGGGTATCATGATGATGAGTAAACATGCCAGTTTGTAAACTTATCCCGAGGCATTTTCTTCCCTGTGGTAGTGTGATCAAAAACGGTGGGATTCTAGTATGACCATTCATTGTGTCCTTGTGGTATTCGAGGGGATTTTTG
>JALSKP010000009.1 GCA_026988815.1 Myxococcales bacterium
CGGCACGTTTAGAACAAGTTAAACGTCAACTTGCAGCCGACATCATCCAGCCCGCACGCGCCAGAAAGGCGGAGCTTGAAGCCGACGCCAAGGCCGACGCAGCAAGCATTATCGAAAACGGTAAGGCTACAATTATCGCACTCGATGCGCTTATTGATACATGGAATGCCGCTGGCGAATCTGCCCGCCCTATTTTCCTTATTCAACAATTTGATGCAATCTTGGACAACATGTTGTCGACGATCCAAAACATCAAAATCGATAAAATTACAGTTATCGATTCTGGCATCGCCAATATTGATAAGAACGCCTCTCCGGCAATTCGAGCGGCAAGTGGTTCTGAACAGATCAAACAAACCCTCGGTTTGGATCTCCCGCAACTCCTTCAAGGCGTAGCGGCGATGACAACAAAGTAAACACGCTTACTTTCTCCTAGCCGCAGGGTGCGTTCCTCGCACCATCTTGAAATAAACAAGGGTCACCTCCGGGACAGAAGTTTTTTCCCTAGTTCACACCACCATTCGACTTATTTCACGAAAGGACTCGCGCGTAGAACCTCACTTTGCATCGGCGTTAGCGTTCCTACTCTTTTGTTTTTATCGGGCAGAATGGGAAACATTAGATTTGTCGAATCTGGACAATCGGTGTCAATGGTCTCACAAAAAGGCGTGTCCGAAAGCGGGTCTTGGATACCAACAATATTTTTAGTTCTTTCCCTGTTTTCGCCACTAAGCGTCTCCGAAGTATGGCGCAAACCTAGGTAATGACCAATTTCATGGGCCATTATAAAACCAATGCCTGCGTTATCAAAGCCAAGGTCGACCAGACTAAATACCAATCCGTTGTTGGCGTTCCCATGCAAACCCGGCGCACCGGGAAGGCTTGGACTAATTCCCAAAGCGCCGCCGAAAATATCATCTACCATAAAAATATCGATCGAGAGGTGGCCGTCTTTTGTCGGTGAAAAAGGACGTCCACGCGAACTCAATGCGCGGATTTGGGAAGGAAGAATTGCGCTAAAGCGCTCTTTTTCTTCCTCACTTAAATCGTGAAATCGGGGCGTTTGAATTTCGATGCCCGCCGGTGTCAAAAGAGCATCTAAGGCGCTTAATATTTCTTGAAGATCTTTATTTTTGGATGCGTTTTTTTCATTAAAAAGACGTGTCGCGAAGTAGACATTGATATCTACTTTTTTTCCGCCTTTGGACTCCATCACATAAAAACAAGGAACCTCCACCGGAGATTTTACGCGTAATACATAGTCGGCCTGTGTATCAACGAGGCCTTGAAATTGCGGCGCGTAGGGAACCAGAATCGTCCAATCCGACACATACCTTCCGTAATCACCGAGTTGCTCGGGATAGAGGCCAAAATCGAGACGTCGTTGATTATGATGTTTATAGGTTCTCGCCAAACCAAAAGGCTCGCCGTCTTTTTCCACCTCAAGCATCTCCACTATGCCTCGCTGCACGAAAGTGCTTATCGAAAAGGAAGTTGTATTTTCGGCGAGCGTAAAGCTAAACTCGTATACCATATCGTCTATTTTTTTCGGATCACATCGCACGCCCAATAGCGCATCACTTTTCTGAAGATCCAGTGGCGCAGATGCCTGAGGGATACACGCCCCTTTTTTACAAACATCACCCAATTGACAATTCTCATTTTTCTCACACGCGCCCAGACAAAGGGATCGCCCTTTGAGAACCTGACACACGCCCGACTCACAATCCTCGCAAGAACCCGCGCAATATCCGTCACGGTTCGCGTCCAAACATTGCAAACTTGGATAGCACTTTGTTTTTTGACAGGATGCCCCCAGTTGGCCGCTCGTCGGACCTTCGTGTTTTTTTGGTAAACACGCAGAACGTTTTTCGTCAATCGCGATACAATCATAGTGGCCCCGACATTCGGCTGAGGTTTTACAAGCGTCCACGCATTGACGGTCTCCTGAAAAATAATCTAAACAGAAAGCATCTGGACCAATACATTCTTCTTCGCAATCCAGGCGAGTACAATACCCCAAATGAAATTGCGTATCACAGGTTCCACTTTTGCATTCGTTATCAAAAAAACACGAGGCTCCGTCTTCTCCTTTCGCGGCTTGACGGCTGGAAAAAAAGGGAGAATCGGTATCCTCTTGGCAACCAAGCTGGCCCAGAAGAAGGAGGAAGGTCATCAATGTGGATACAAAAAAACGCATGTCTAATTCTATCACGCGTTGGAATACACTTCTACCGAATCTTCTAGGCACTTCCTGTGGGTCTCACGAGAAAAATAAATGGACGCTGAATCTCCAACCCCCCTCTTCGTCTGAGGAGGAAATAATTAGGAAAGGGTCTCGAAGAAGAAACACGCAAAGTGCTCGAGCTAGGGCTCACCAAGGATGTTCTTCAAAGTCTGATTTTGAAAGAAAGAAGGATAGCTATGAACTTCACTTGCGTACCTCGTGTATGGCTTGTCAAACTTTATCGACGCCGTTTAATACGAAGAATCAATACCCCCACGCCGAACAAGAGGAGACTTCCCAAAGGCGCGTGTGCTGGCAGACTTGAACATCCCCCACCAGAAACAGTAATTCTCGGCGACGGATTACTCGCATATTTGACCTCAACATCGACGCTCACTTCCTCGCCTTGGGAAGAAACTTTGAGCACTTGTTCGCCTTCTCCGACATTGTCAAAAGTAGCCGACCAATGGCCTTCCTCGTCCACATCCACGGTCTGAGTTTGACGATCAATTTCAACGACGACTTCGCTACCAAGCGTCGCGTTGCCGGTGATCGTGACCTCGGGACCCTCGAGCGTTCCGCCAGAGCTAATCACAATGGCGGCCATTTCTTCAACGATAGTAATCGTGAGTTCTCCGGAGCTTCCCTCGTTACCAACCGGGTCCTTACTTTTGGCTTCGATACGATGGTCACCGAGCGTGAGCGCATCGTCGTCCATCAAGGTAAAGGTCCACATTCCCATTGCGTCGGTCATGCTTTCGCCCACTTTTTCGCCGTCAATAAAGATCTCAACCACACTATTTGGCTCCGCCTTTCCTTCAATGGTCGGGGTTGTATCGGTGCGTTGCGAATCGGACGCTGGTGTTTCGATCGACACCACGGGACCCATCGTATCGACCTTAAAGTTCCGAAGAATCGGTTGACTTGTATTACCTGCCGCGTCAGTCGCCTTGACCGAGATTTCATATTCGCCGTCAGCAAGCCGCGAGTCGAGGCTTGCTGTCCATTGTCCATTGGCGTCGACGATGACCCTTTCTTGGAAAACGATCGATCCGTTTTCGTCCTTAATCGTGACCTCAATTTCTGCGCCCGCTTCCGCGCTTCCGCTAATCGTCGGTTGGGTCATATTCCCCACCACACCTTCCAAGGGCGATGTTATACTTACCATCGGCGCACTCTTATCGATCCTAAAAGAAATAACACCAGAGTTCGAAGTATTGCCCGCATCATCTTCTGCGACCACCTCAAGGGTGTAATCTCCCTCAATAAGTGCCGCCGCATCGATGGTCCAATTACCTTGCATGTCAGCTGTCGTCATCAGGGTTTGCACAATGTTGCCAGCGTTATCTTTGATAACCACGGTCACCGAAATACCGGGTTCGCTTGTGCCGGAAATCGTAGTCTCGAGAATTGCGCTTTGGCTACCATCAAGCGGCATATCGACCGTCAAAGCCGGTCCCATTGTATCGACCTCAAATCCCTGCGTGGCGCTACTTTGGTTTCCAGCCGCGTCAGTTGCCTCGACTTCAATCGTATACATGCCATCGGCCAAGGCCGGACTATCCCAAGTCCACATTCCGTTTTGAACACTTTGGGTTGTCGTTTCAACGACCATCCCATTGGTGTCACGAATGGTAATTACGATGGTAACGCCCTCTTCGGCGCTTCCAGATATCGCCGGAGTATTGTCAGCAGTTTTACTATTATTGGCTGGACTTTGGATCGCAACATTCGGTGCAGTGGCATCGATAGAAATCGTACGAGGTCCGACACGAGCGTCGTTGAGAGGATGGGTTTCATCTTTTATGTCCTTTTTGGATGTGCTTTTCCCTTCTTCTATAAATCCATCCTTTTTTCATCGCTTTTTACACTATTTTGTCATCGCGACTTAGAAGGGGTGAGGGCTCAGGCGTGATCGGCCCTTCAAATTTCACGATAGCGCTCTTCCCTTGGGGTGTTTGATAGATCCTAACATATTCGATACCTCCGTAGGGCTGCCACCAGATTGCGACGCCCTTATTCGGCGTTTTCTTTTTTAGTTTTGGAAAGCCAAGAGCCTTGAGTATCTTCGTCAAGTAATGAGCCTAGCCTGGCCGAACTTCAAACAGGCAACGAGGCGAGGCACAAGGCGGCACAAAATACAAAGGTCAAAGTGTGGATCGTCCAGCGCCTTAAAGGGAGACCTCAAAACCCCGAAATCAAATTGTGTTTTCATGTAGTGCGTGGCCTTGTGCCTCGCTTCGTCAAGAAAAACACTGGTGTTCGAACTCACAAAACCCACGGGCAATTTTAGTAAACCTCTATCCTAAAACAGACTGTTGAAAAACATCCTCAACCAGGGTACTAAGCTCATCCTTGGCATCCTCTCCGTACAAAAAATAACCCATAACACCGGGTCGATTTACCTTTTTAAAACGATAAAAAGGCGCGATAAATAGATGCCTTTGAAGAGGAAAAGACTCATCGCATAGCCCAACGATTCATCCATATTATCAAGCACGACACGAGGCGGCATAAGATAAAAGGCCGCCAAAGCGAAAGTAAGAATGGCGAGTGTTGCAGCCGTTAAATTGAAGAGCTCTATGGACCAAAACCGGATTTCAAAACAGTCCGAGGGTCTCGTGATAACGAGAAAACGTGCCAGTTCGTAGACTTATCTAGTGCGATCCCCTTCTAGGGTATTTTATCCCTGTGTCTGTAGTCCGGTCTAGCCGCTGAGTTTACAGAGAGCTTGACCAATACGTCGCCTAAACGTATTCATTTCTCCCCTTTTGAACGGAAAAGATTATCAAGTTCGCAATCGATCCCTACCTAGAAAGTATCGCAAATCATCTCAGAGAATCGCGAACCTGCGTTATTTCCGCGCCGCCAGGAACGGGTAAATCTACACGTGTTCCGCCTTACCTCTTGGACGCACTCTCCCCGAAAAAATCGATCGTCGTTGTCCAGCCCAGACGTTTGGCCGCCACCTCTCTGGCTGGCTATGTGGCCAAAAATAGAAATTGCGAGTTAGGAAAAGAGGTCGGATATTCGGTACGTTTTGACCGCAAATCGGGCAAAGAAACCCGGATAGAATTCGTGACCGATGGACTTCTTG
>JALSKP010000010.1 GCA_026988815.1 Myxococcales bacterium
ATTGCATAATCAATACGAGATATCAAAGGAGGACCAGACCTCAATACTCGACGGTTTGCTCAAACTCAATGGCGGGCTCCGAACCTCGACTGGACATGCTTCTATGGGCGGGCAGTTACGACCCACATCGCGAGCCTACGGCGCAGCGGCCATCGCGCGCTTTGATCAATGGATCAATCAAAAATATTCCGATGATTTACTCACCGCGGCGCAAGATCTCCTGAGCGCGCAAATCGACAGCGGCGCGGTATCACCAGCTTATGACGCACCTCCGGTCTCCAAAGGCGAAATTCACACCACCTACCTCTCCATCCAGGCTTGGCGCCAATCCTTTGAACGTAGTGCTGATGAGAGATGGTTAAGCGCCATCTCAAATAGCGAGCTCTATCTTCGCAAAGAAGTCGCCCATTGGAAGACCGCCCCAAACGATATTCAGCGCGTAAATTACGCCCTGCTTGGACTCGCCAGCGCAGGCGTGGGTAGCACCGAGGATGTCATCGAAAACTTAAAGAAATTTATCCTCTCTGCACAAAATGACGATGGTAGTTGGACCGAAATGACGCAGAAAAAACACGCCCTAACAACAGGTCAATCGATCTATGCCCTTCGACAAGTTGGAATGAACGATTCCGATCCGGCGATTAAACGCGGTATTGCATACTTGCTCAGCACTCAGCAAAAAAATGGCGGATGGTCAGACGGAGGATCCGAAAAAGCGGCCGCAATGTGGGCGGTCTTGGGATTGGTTTCCACTGATTTGATGTCCATCAATCTGAGTGGGATCAAACCGAGCCAGCACGTTGAAGGTATCGAAACGATGACAATAAAAGTCAAAGATAACGAAGGTGTGGGCATTCAAAAAATCGAGATCTTTGTGGATGATGTCTTTGCAAAAAAAAGCTGTAAGCTTTCAACACGCTTTTCCTGGAATACGTCAGGGTTAAGTGAAGGCTTGCACACGATTGATTTCATCGCAACCAATATCAAAGGTCAGACAACAAAACGACGTCTTAGCGTTTACGCTGGAGATCACTATTTAAATGGTTTGGGCACGCGTTTTACGAATGGAAAAACAACGATCTCGGTGCGCGATATCGCACCATCTAAACTCGACCATAATATCGAATTTCAAATTTTAGAATCCAAAGACGACATCGCTGGAAAGGTCGTTTTTAAGAAGAGCATGCCGGGAATACAAGGCGCATTATCGATGCGTTGGGACGGGAAAAATCAAAAGAAAAAATCCATAAAAGGAAAAGAATTTATCGCTAAACTTCTGTTTAGAAATAAAAAAGGAAAAGTTCTACAGACGATTTCTATCCCTTTTGTCCACGAAAATATCGCCGCCCAACGTAAGAATTATGCCAACCTTTCAGGAAGCATCAATTTCGAAGATGGTGGGGTGGATATGGCAAACGCGGAGGTCGAACTACTCGATGATCTTGGGAATGTTGTTCAGAGCGTGCGTTCGACACGTAGCGGAAAATACCAATTTCGAAATCTCAAGGACGGAAAGAAGTACCGTGTGCGAGCGAAGAAGAAAGGCTTTAAATCGAAGGAGAAAAAAGTCCGCGTTCAAAAAGGCCAACCAGCCGCGGCCGCCGATTTTGATCTCTAAGGACAATTAAGAAACATCGAAGATCAGTTTTGTGGATCGTATCGCGTGCTGCGAATTTCCAATTCTGGCTGATGTTTCCAACACCAATCTCGCCTTTGTCCCGACCACAATTGGCCGATGTCGTCCTCAATAACTACAGTGCACAGAAAGGACCTTCCTCCTGTTTTTTTCATCGTTCCGTTATTAATGATATTCTCAGATTCGAAACTAAGAATGACTTTAGCTCCCACAGGCATATTGCAAAAACCTTTGTTTTGACATTGGGAAACAAGCATTTGCGCGTACGGTTTATCGATCTCATCAAAAGCACCATAGGTGGGCGTGGAGGTCTGGTCGATGATATCGTAGGTAAACTCTGTGGTCTCCTGCGTATCTAGAAACCTGTAGATTTTTCCAATCGTCCAATATCCACCGATATCGTTGTAACGACTTACGAATTTATCGGCGATGCTTTCAGCGACACTCTTGAGTTCTTTTCTTCTAACCATTTTTTCTTTCGCTCATCTTTTACCTTTCCGATCAGGATGTCGAGGTGTTCGTTTATCGAATTTTCACCGAAATGATCTTGGTGAGGTTTGGAAAATTATTGTCTAAATATAGGTTACCCCTCGTCTTGATTTGAATCTGACTCGGCTCTTCGCCGTACTCGTCATTGATCATATCTGCCACCTCTATGCCCGATATAATTTTTGCAAAAGGCGCAAAACCCAATCCATCCAAATTCGAGTTGTTTCCGAAATTGATAAACAACTGGCTCGTTCGACTATTGGCCGCGTTTGTTGCTGCAAAAACAAGCGTCCCCCGCGAATTTTGCTCAATCACCGGATCATCAAGAATCGGTTTCGAGCTCCACATCGCATCAACATTTGGTGTTCCGTTGATTCCAAATTGGGCAATGAATCCAGGTACGACTCTAAAGAAACGCTGATCGTCATAAAATCCAAGTTCCACCAATTCCCGAAAATGATCGGCCCCAATAGGCGCCCACGCTCGATGAACTTCGACGGCAAAAGAACCTACGCTGGTTTCGAAATCCACGATGTAGACTTCCCTATTCTGCATCCTATCGGCAGCATCGGATTCGCGTCCAAGATCGGTATCTTGGCCGACATCATCTGGACCTTGTCCAATATCCTTAACGTCGGATTTGACGCCCGAATCGGGTGAGAGATCGTGGACCCGTTGCGCATCGACTACATCAGTAACATCGGTGAGCGCCCCGCCCTTGGAGCTTTGCGAACATGCAAGCGAAAAGCTTAACGCGCACAAGAGAAGACACGTTCGAAAATCGTTCATCATTTTTTTCCATTAGAAGAAGCCTTGACGCTAACCCTTCTGAATCTGGTCTGCAAGTTGACCTCCGAAATCGACCTGATTAAACCTTTTGCATCGTGCCAAGAAACAAAAAACAGAGACGGTCGTGTTCAAAAACCGTTGATAGATTTACTAAACCTTGGCTAGGCCTGCATTGCCCTTTTCTCGATATTAAGAAAGTCAAGGAGCATCCCTGGCGCCCTGTTTTATCCAGGTCTCAACCATTTGAATTTTTTCCGCGGAATAAGGTTCTAGGCCCAAAGGCATCCCAAGATAGGAGGTCCTCCTTCCTTCTATTTCCTCGTGACGCGCCACGAGGTGTCGCACAAGTTTGGGCATGCCATCGACCTCGGCAAACACCTTTGCATCTCTGATCGCGGGGAGGTTGCTCAGGTCAATGCCTTTACCTAGATATCCAAATCCGCCCGCGTTTCCCGGACCTCCATCGATTCCAGAGAACCAACGTGGCGTCGAGTGACAGTGCCAACACGAGTGTCGAAATAGAGCGCGCTTAACTTCTGGATAGAATACATCTCGTTTCAAAAGAGGAAGTCGACGAAAAGGGATTATCGTTTTCTCATTTCCGACTTCCTTTTCAAAAATATAATGAACGATGTCGACGCGTTCTCCATCGCTCATTGCAAAGCGCGGCATCTTTGTTGTTGGATTAAAAGCTTGAGGGTTTTTTATCCAATCAAAAACCATATCTCTTGTCATTCTCTGTCTGGTAAAACGAAGGTCGGGGGCCAACATTATCGCCTCCATTTCCCTTCTCTCTTTCTTTTTTAGTAAACTTGCAGACCTCTCCCCGAAGCTATGACACATTCCACATTCTTTTTCTTCATAGAGAACTTCTCCTTTTTTCACATCTCCCTCTTTAACATACCTGTCTAAAATCCTTTTGTTTTCTTTTTCGCCCACTGTCAGAAACTGGGCCAATACCTTCGCTTCATACTTGGTCAACGCTAAACGAGGCATCATTCCTTTTAACGAGGGTCGAAGGTCGACGGGATGGAGTAAAAACGCCTCAACCCATTTCTCTTTGAGCCGTCGCGTACCGTTTAGGTTTGGAGCCACTGGAAAACTTAGGATGTTATTTTTCCATCGCTGGAGTTGCTCGGTAGGGTAATCGTCGTCTTTTTTACCATTTAGAATTTCGCTATGACAAGAAACGCATCCCCCTTCGACTGTCGCGGGGACCCACATTCGATCGCCTTCATGGCATCGATAACATTGAAATTTCTCAACGAGTTTTGCCCCCTCCGAAGATGGCCTCGGTCGCTCCCTACATCCTATCTGGCATAGCACGAGGAAAAAAAAAGCGGAACAAAAAGGGATCCCGCCGAGCGACCATACACGTTTTAAACCAGCGGGAGCTGATAGAAGCGACCTGAATGCATTCAAAACTAGACTTTTAAAACCTACCAAAGGCTTCGAATTAGTTGAAGCTAACATCGACGGTCGTATCGGCTTCAACATGTTCAAAGGTAGGCTTAGCTTTCGTGCCAAATAAGTTGAAAAAAAGAGAACTCCCTGAAAAGAAAAGAATGACGATGATGATGTTCAGAACTCTATGCTTCGTTCGCGCCAATACTTGCCATAGTCCCACCGAAATTATCGTAATGACTACCGCCATAGCGTTGGTCGCGATAAACCCATCCCACCCCTGAAACCCTTCTTCGACCGCCAAGAAGGTCCAGCCAAACGCTGCAATAAAGAAGGATAAAACGGTACATACAATTCTTGCCAAACTGGAAAAACGCACAAGAACGACGCTTGGAATAAAAGAAAGAACGATCACCGAACTTATCACGAGGGGTATTTTCATCCAAAGAGGGTAGTAGGTAACCATCGCGTTCATACAACCCAAGGCCACCGATGCGGTCAAACTCATCACGATGAATACGAATATCCCTAAACTTTTCATACATCTCCTTTGGCAGAGCTCCACTATTTCAAATGTGTCTTCAAAAGTAAAGTCGTCCCACCCCACCTTCGCAGTGTGATCATTTTCTGAGGAATGGAAAGTGAATTGTAGCCCGTGCCCGGGATAAAGATGCGGCCCTCTGTGGTCGCCCGTTGGTCCTTTATTCACAAACGATCGACGCGCATACCCAAGGGCAGGCTTCGCACACCACAGCGGGTTACCCTACAAAGAAAGAAAATACCTCAGAAAGGGATCACACTATCCTTGCGCGGAGAAACCAAAGGGCTCTCCCTTTCTGTACAAAGATGATAGATTGAAAAATACGGTCAGTTAAGCAAATTTGGAAGGATTGTAATGACGGTCAAAACAAAAAATTATTGGATCGACACCAACTTATCCTTCGAATACGAGTTGGCCTCTCGTCCGTCAAAATCCTTAGATAGGTTTACTAAACCTTGGC
>JALSKP010000011.1 GCA_026988815.1 Myxococcales bacterium
ACAAGGTCACGCCCTACACAAGTTTTTTTTCCGATATCGAGCAAACTCAAGTTGCTTTGCCCAACCGGAAACGATCGAGAACCTTATAACGGAACCCTTGATCATCACTTCGAGATTCGAAAAGAATGATATCGCGGATCATCGTCGTTCCGAAAAGATGGCCCGATAAATCCTTGGATAGCTCATCAATGTTTACAGGCTTCATCGCGCGAAAACGCCCCAATGTGATATGTGGAACAAAAGGACGTTTCTCTTTTTCCAATCCAATGGAATCCAATTCTTTTTCAATCGCGCGTCGAATGAGTTCCAATAAATCGGTGGACTGGGCATCAAATCCTGCCCACAAAACCTTAGCCTCATCGTTGCTTGGAAATGCGCCTATCCCTTTGGCACTCACTTGAAAGGGGAAGAGAGAGGTGCTCAACTCTTTGAGTTTTTCGGAGATCACAAAAAGTAATTCTTCTGAGACATCGCCAATAAATTGTAGCGTGGCGTGAATATTTTCCGGACGTGTTAAACGAATCGAAACATCGGAATCGGTATCGATTTGTTTTTCAAAACTCTCCTGAAAACGAACGAGACGATGGCTCAAGTCGATGGACATTTCAATCGCAATAAAGACCCGTTTCACAACAGCTCCTCGTCGACGGGAATCCCGTGCGGAGAAAAAACGATCGGCCTTTCAAAAGGACCCAAAAGACCACTACGCGAGATCAGTCGATCTTCCAATTCCCAAATCAAAAACGCCAAGGCGAAAGCAACCGATGCTTCCCGAATGCGCACCCTTCCACCAAGCTTAAAAGTGCGAAGAAAAGCATAGGTTCCCGTCGGTGTTGCCAGACCAAACCAGACCGTACCAACGGGTTTCTTTTCACTGCCGCCGCCCGGTCCTGCAATTCCACTTACGGAGAGCGCATAATCAGCACCGGTTTTTTCTTGCGCACCAGCTGCCATTTGACACACCACTTGTGCGCTCACCGCTCCGAACTCTTCTAAAATGTCCTCAGATACACCCACCCATTTCGCCTTTGCCGCGTTCGAATAGGTAATGAAGCCGCTTTCAAACCATGTCGAACTTCCTGGCACATCGGTGATTGCAGCACCGATACCACCGGCTGTACAAGACTCCACCGTGCATACTTTTTTACCGATACGATCGAGGTAAACGCCCACCTTTTCAGCCGAGCTCTGATTCGCGTCGCTGGTGTACCAATACTCGGCAATCTCCATAACATAGTCAAATGACTTACTAAGTTCCGCTGATGTACTCGCACTTAGTTTGAGTTCCAAGTTGGGATAAAATGCGCGATAAGCCACCCCAACATCAAAGGCTTCTAAGCCCGGTAATTTTGATGCCAAGCGGCTCTCACCGATGCCCTGAAAAATAACCGCCCTCACAAAACGTTCTTCACTTTGCTCAGCAATGAGCTCTTTTAAATAAAGATCAAAACACCATTCAAATTCTCGAGGCACACCTGGAAATACGTAAACATGCCTACCTTCATGTTCGAGCGAAAAAGCAGGAGCCGTCCCATGGGTGTTCGGTAAAATGTTCGCCCCTTTTGGGAACAAGGCTTGACGACGATTATTTTCGGTAAAAGGAACCCCAAAGCTTTCGAATTTTTCTTTGATCAACGAAAGACTTTGCGCGTCTTCCTGAAGATTTTTTCCGCACCATTGTGCTAAGGCATATCGTGTCAAATCATCATCGGTGGGTCCCAAACCGCCCGAGAGAATCACAATCCCTTTTTCACATTGATTTAAACTTTTAACAATACGGTGAACGTCATCGGGAATCACGTTAATGGATTCCAAAGACTGACCAAAATTATTGAGGTAACGTCCCACAACACCCGAATTAGAGTCTTGGACCCGTCCGTCCAAAAGCTCCGTACCAATACTTATCATTGAAATAATCATAGCTTTCCATATCACGAAAAAGCATTTTTGGCACCGTCTATTGTTTAGGCAAGTGGCCTATTTTGATTTCGGCTTCGGTCGCCTCATCGCGATTTTTTGAAGACAACACGCGGTAAATATCCACGTGGACCGACTTGTTCTTTAGTTTGGTAGGTGGCAATTTTTCAACATTAAACTTGTACCCAACCTGGGCAAAAGTATTGGCGCCAATCAGAACTTCCCCCGCTTTTGCTGCCGAACACAGGCGAGCAGCAGTATTCACATTATCTCCCATCACCGTGTAGCTCATGCTTTTGGTGGATCCAATATATCCCGCAACAACCTCGCCGGTATTTAGACCGATGCCAATATGAAGTTGATGCTCGTTCTTGTGCGCTTGATTCATATTGAAACGTTGAAGCAAGGTCTGCATTTCAAGCGCCGCCAAAACCGCCCTTTCGCTGTCATCTTCCTTGGAAATCGGCGCGCCCCACAAGGCCATAATTTCGTCACCCACAAACTTATCCAAGGTGCCTTCATATTTGAAAATAACGTCGACCATAAGTTCGAAATATTCGTTGAGAAGGGTGACCAATTCTTGAGGCGTTATCTGTTCGCTAATGGCCGTAAATCCTCGAATGTCAGCAAACATAGATGTCACGAAGCGAGACTCTCCGCCTTTCTTAATGTCCAGACGCCCGCTCACAACTTCTTCCACCAAGTTGGGAGACAGCAAACGCTGCATCTTATCGCGCATCAAAATTTCACTTTCGAACTTTTGCAATAATCCCTGATGCTCAATAAATACCGCCGCTTGAGACGCAAAACCTTGGAGGATCTGTAGGTCTTTTTCTTTAAAGGCACCGCGAGCGATTTTTGAATCCAAATGAATGATACCCAACACCTCATCTTCATGAAGGAGCGGTACGGTCATTGTACTTCTTATGTTTTGAAGAATAATAGAATGGGCGCCTTGGAAACGTGAATCCATCATTGCGTCGCTGGAAAGAATCGCCGTTTTTTCTTCCAAAATTTCGCGAATTATCGTTTCAGAAATACGCACATTCTCGGTCGTCGTTTCCTCGCCTCTCGTTTTCACGGCGGCGGGAACCAGTTTTTCTTCCCCTTTTACTCTCAATAAAATAACACCGCGATCGGCAGGAAATATCTCGAAGGCTTTGTCGAGAATTTTATTGAGCAAGGCTTCCCTATCCATCTCCAAACCAATCGCCTGACTTAACTCATAAGATATACGTAGTTTTTCATAATCTCGCCTCAAACTACGTTCATCGCCGAGTTCATCGGCGGGGAGAAAACGTCCGTCGTTTTTTGCGAGCTCACTCTGAATATTTGCGCTAAGTTGATCGGAATGCAGGGTCACCATTCCCATTGGATTGGTTTTCTTTGGTATCACAAAAAGAAGCTCGGTGGATCCAATCACAATCCTGTCAGCGTTTTTCAAGGTAATGAGTCCAATCACAGACTCGCCGTTGAGAAAGGTTCCGTTGCGGCTCCCATTATCACGAATCGCGAAATCCCCGTTCGGCAAGCGCTTAACGTGGGAATGTTCCTTAGATACAACCCTGTCTAATACTTGGAAATCCTGATCCGGATGACGTCCGATTCGGGTAAAGGCACCGAGGAGATGCTCCCTCTTCTTCCCCTGGGGATCGATGTAACTCAAGGTTGCCATTTATTCATCTTCACTTGTTGGGACCATCATAACGTGAGATGTGTTATTTAGGCAACTGGACAAGGCGAAATGGAAAAGAAGCATCAGATTTTATTGGTCGACGATGAAATTGCTCATCTGGAAACGCTGAAACGCCTCTTTGAAAAAGAAGGCTATGGCGTGTTCTGTGCCGATGGCGGAAAAGCGGCTATTTCCCTGATTCGCGAGAACCGGATTAACCTCGTCATAACCGATCTTATGATGCCAGAAATCGACGGCATTGAAGTCCTAAAATTCGTTCAAAAGACACGCCCACAAACCGAAACCATTCTCATGTCCGCCTTTGGCACCGTCGAACGTGCCGTAGAAGGTATGAAAGAGGGCGCCTACGATTTCGTCACCAAACCCATCAAACGCGCGACCATCGTCAAAGCTGCAAGACAAGCTCTTGATCGACACGCGCTGGTTGCCGAAAACAAAAAGTTGCGAGAACAAATTGCCGAACTCACCGATGAACGCGCTATTATCGGCCAGAGCAACTCGATCCGCAGTGTCCTGGATCTCGTAAAACAAGTCGCCGATACCGATGTCACCGTGCTCATTACCGGCGAGTCGGGAACCGGAAAAGAACTCGTCGCAAGAATGCTGGTCGAACGTTCTGAGCGCGCCCATGAATCCTTTATTACTGTGAACTGCGCCGCCCTTCCCGAGTCGATTCTCGAAAGCGAATTGTTCGGTTTTGAAAAGGGCGCCTTCACTGGAGCCTCCCAAGCCAAAATCGGAAAATTCGAAGCCGCCGACGGCGGAACCCTCTTCCTTGACGAAATCGGCGAGCTCTCGCCGAGCATCCAAGTCAAACTCTTGCGCGTTCTGCAAGAGCAGGAATTCTATCGCTTGGGTTCAACACGACCAACGAAAATTAATGTTCGAATTCTAGCGGCCACGAACCGAGATTTAGACGAGGACATTCGGACAGGAAACTTTCGAGAAGATCTCTACTACCGGCTCAATGTCCTAAAAATCCAGGTTCCCACGCTCAGAAACCGACGTTCTGATATTCCGATTTTAGCCGACCATTTTTTGAACAAAATGCGCGAAAAAAATCGCCGCTCGATATCGGGCATCACCGGCGAGGCGATCAACCAACTCTGCGATTACATGTGGCCGGGTAATGTTAGAGAGCTTGAAAATGTGATTGAAAGAGCGGTCGTCTTGGACAAAGACGGTGTGATCGGATCCGATGATTTACCCGACCATTTAAGTCATCGCAAAGAAGAAAAAAGCATTTTAGAGATTCAAATCGGAAGCTCTTTGGAAGACATCGAACGACAGGTTATTCACGAAACCCTTCGTGCAACCAAGGGCGATAAAACCGAAGCCGCAAAAATCCTCGGCATTACGGCGCGTACTATTTATCGTAAAATCTAAAGCGTTGATTTGAGTTCGCGCTCTTTTTGATAGCGCTGCATCGCAAGCTCAATGAGGGTCCTGAGGAGCTCTTGCTGTTCAAGACCGGTGGCCTCCCAAAGTTTAGGATACATGCTGATGTCGGTAAAACCGGGAATGGAATTGATTTCGTTTACAATTATCTCGCCGTCTTCGCTCAGAAAACTATCGATCCGAGAAAGACCTTCTGCGTTCACAACTTTGTAAACTTGTATAGCAATATCTTGTAACCTTTGGGTTGTTTCTCCATCCAATTCGGCAGGAATAATGGATTGAGATGAACTGTCTAAGTACT
>JALSKP010000012.1 GCA_026988815.1 Myxococcales bacterium
AAAACATCGATAAAATAAGGTAGGCGCGCCCTCTGTGGTCGCCCTAATTCGGCGGGTTTTTCCAATTCGTGTAGGGCGCGACCCGCTGTCGCCCTGATTCGTTGGTTTATTTCAATTTGTTTAGGGCGCGACCCTCTGTGGTCGCCAACGGTTAGTTCCACAATTTTTTAAAAATACCGACGAAAAAGATCACACTAAATAAGGGATGGTGGTTTAGGATTTCGATTGCCAATTTGAGTGAATTCACCTAACTAGTACCTAAACGTGATGGTCGATTTTTTCTCGTGGAAGAGGTCAATGTGAATTTGATGTCGCTGAATGTAGTTTGGATGTGGGTTGCTCTTATCTTTTCCTTTGGCGTTGTCGCCGCGATGGGAGCGGGAGCGTTTAAAGTATACCGGTTGTTGAGTTATCTTTTTCCGAATAGAAGCGCAAAATCTGTATTCGGTGACGTGGTAAAGGCGGTCACCACAAGAAATAACGAGTTTGGTGTTCGTACACGTGGGTTCTTTACCTTCGTTATCGGCCAAGCCCGTGTTTTGGCTGAACCTGCTGGTTTGCTACACCTCTTCATTTTCTGGGGGTTTTTAATCCTTCAAATCGAGACCATCGAATATTTGATTCGCGGTTTTGCATGGCCCATTATTGGCAAGCCCTTTCATTGGGGTCTTCTGATTGGTAAACCAGCCTACAATGCCGTTATGTGTACCCAAGATATCTTCGGTATGATTATCATCGTCGCCATCGCTATTGGGTCAGTACGACGCTTTTGGCTCAAGCCAAAACATATTGTTGTGAGCATGGATGCGGCGATTATTTCGGCGTGTATTGCAGGTTTGATGCTTACAAAGTTCGTCGCCAATGGTGCCGAAATTGCCAACTTAGGCGAACACCTCATTCACGATCCACATTGGACGCCTTTCGCTTTCATGGTTTCAAAAGTGCTTGTCAATGTGTCGAGCACCGTTCAAGTTGGACTCTTTTTCGCTGGATATCTAACCCATATCGGTATTGTTGGATTTTTCGCCTGGTACGTTCCAGACGGCAAACACCTTCACCTTATTGGTGCGATGCCAAATATCTTTTTCAAGAAAATCGAACCCAACGGCGCGCTTTATTTCGATAAAGGCGTTCGTATGATGATGGATGACGAAGACGCGGAAACCTTTGGTGTAAGTCAGGTTGAGGAACTATCTTGGAAACAACTGTTAGATACCTACGCCTGTACCGAATGTGGAAGATGCGAGCATTATTGTCCCGCATATAACACGGGAAAAGCTCTTAATCCGATGCAAATTATCCACAAGGTCAAACACGAAATTAAAGCCAAAGGTGAAGCCGGATTTGATAGCGAAGAATCGCATGCGATGCTTATGCTCACCGGTGGTGTGATTACCAAAGAAGAACTCGACGCCTGCACAACTTGCGGCGCGTGCGTTGCCAACTGTCCCGTCTTTATCGAGCATGTTGACACGATTGTGGACATGAGACGCTACCTAGCGATGATGGAACCAGAAAATCTGTCGCCTGAAGTCAGCCGTACCTTCAAGAACATGGAAAGCAATTCCAATCCATGGGGACTCTCTTCTTCCTACCGTGCCGACTGGTCCGAAGGTCTTGATATTCCTCTTTTGAGTACGCTCGACAAAGCGCCAGAATATCTTTTCTTTGTTGGTTGTGCGGGTAGTTTTGATGACCGTCAGAAAAAAGTTACCCAAGCTTTTGCTCGGGTTCTTAAATCAGCTGAAATCGAATTTGGAATTCTTGGACCCGAAGAAGGCTGTACCGGTGATCCTGCTCGCCGACTCGGGAACGAGTACCTTTATGCGATGTTAGCCGAAGCGAATATTGAAACCATGAATGCGTATAAGGTTCAAAAAATCGTCACAGCCTGTCCGCATTGTTTCCATACAATTGCAAAAGAATATCCACAATTGGGTGGCCATTACGAAGTTGTTCATCACACCGAACTCCTTGCCTCACTCATCCGTGACGGAAGAATAAAACTGAAATCGGGCGCCGCTAGAAACGTGACCTATCACGATTCTTGCTACATCGGTCGTTGGAATAATTCCTACGATGCGCCTCGCGAAATTCTATCTGCCGTACCTGGCGTAACCGTTCAAGAGATGGCGTTGAACAAGAAACAAAGCTTCTGTTGTGGTGCCGGTGGCGGACGTATGTGGGTCGAAGAACATGAAGGCAAACGTATCAATATTGAAAGAACGGACCAGGCCTTGGATACCGATCCCGATGAAATTGCGGTGGCTTGTCCTTACTGCCTCACCATGTTTGACGACGGATTGAAAAACCGTTCTTCAAATGTTGGCCTCAAAGATCTTGTCGAAATCGTCGCCGAGAATCTCGACGAGGGCGTTCACCTGGACGAATAGAAAATGGGGAAAGTCACGCTCTTGGGAAGTTGTCAGAGCAACAACGGCTTTCTTGCGGGAAAATCAGAGGGCTCGTCATTGGGATGGAGCTTTCTGAGCCTATTAGTATTAGTATCCGAAGCGGACCTTTCACACGCTTTGACCTAGGATAAAAGGCCGTCATTTCAGCGAATTATTTCTAAAAAGCGAATCCTAGGGACAGCCAGAGTTGATTTTAGAAAAGAGGGTAGGACACACATCAAGATCATCGTGAATGCCGTCATTATCGCTATCTTTCCAACAGACGTCCCCGCGACCTTTTCCGGTGCGAACCTTAAAGGTCATTCGCTGGAGAGGATTGGGAATGGACTCACAATTATCGATGAGGTCGGGTACTCCATCCCCATCGCTGTCGCTTTCACACCCATCCCCAACGTCGTTTCCATTCGTATCTTTTTGCAATGGGTTTGAAAATTCGGGGCAGTTATCCTGTGCATCAACAATTCCATCTCCGTCAAAATCACTGGCGCAAGCAGATCGATCGCCAGCGTGTTCGAGAATCGTATCTGGAACGAGGGGACAAAGATCACAGGAATCGCCAAATCCATCATTGTCGAAATCGTGTTGGAATGGATTGTTTTTATTCGGACAATTATCTCTCTCGTTGATTACACCGTCTTGATCTTTATCACCGTAACAACGCGCCTGATCTTGGTTTAAAATAGCACGTTGATAGGGGTTGGGGATGTCGGGACAATTATCGCACGCATCGCCGACCGAGTCCTTATCTCGATCCGCCGTTGAGCCATTGGCGTTAAAAACGCAGGGGTCAATCCAATCGTGTAAGCCATCTCCATCGGCGTCGGGCTCACACACATCCCCTGACCAAATGTGACAAAGGTCATTTTCTAGACGGTCTCCATCTCTATCGATCTGCCCTTCATGAAAACAAAGGTCACCGATTCCATCGCCATCACTATCACGTTGGGTGGCATTTTTTACACGTACACAGTTGTCCAATACATCCTCGATACGATCACCGTCGAAGTCATTTGCACATGCAACACCCTCGTTCATATTGAGTGAACGATCGTCGGCGACAAGAAAGCAGGGGTCGCAAACATCGCCAAATCCATCCCCATCACTATCTATTTGTGAAGGGTTTTTTCGCCATGGACAATTGTCATTCGCGTTAAGTTCCCCGTCCCCATCGGCGTCTTCATTTTCACATAAATTTCCAACGCCATTTGAATCATCGTCCAATTGATTGGGGTTCTCTAAAGAGGGACAGTTGTCGACAATATCGATCACCAAATCGCCGTCACTATCGGTCAGCAAAGAGCGGCTCGAACACGCATCTCCAATACCGTTCTCGTCAAAATCATATTGTTGGGGATTAGCGAGGTAGGGACAATTGTCGTCCTCAAAAAGAACGCCATCCAAGTCGCTATCGCTTCCAGATTTGCAACCCATCAGCTCCGAGGCTATCCAAGGGCAAGGGTCGCACGCATCGCCCAATCCATCGCCGTCCGTATCTTGTAAGGTCGGTTGCGCTAAATTCGGACATGGGTCCAAACTGTTGATCCAACCGTCCTTGTCTCGGTCGGGGCCGCCCAATCCATCAAAGAGTTCGCAATGGTCGCCTTTTCCGTTTCTATTTCGGTCAACCTGATTCTCGTTGGAAATAAGCGGACAATTATCACAAAGATCGCCGAAGCCATCGTTATCGCTGTCAACTTGAGATGGATTAGAAAGACTCGGACAAAGGTCGATCCCGTTTGGAACACCATCGTTGTCATAATCCTCGCCGTCCCGACATGGACCTTGTTCAGGATTGGGAACGCGACGGCAGGTGTCGCAGAGGTCGCCGATTTCATCTCCATCAACATCGACTTGGGCGTAATTAGGGGCATTCTGACAATTATCGCAAAGGTCGCCCACGCCGTCTAAATCGCGATCCTCTTGACCTGGGTTGGGCTCTTTCGGGCAGTTATCAACCCAGTCTAAAATACCGTCCGAATCTTGGTCAGGACCCGTCGGTAGATCGCTTGCATCGGCAGACATATCTGAGTTGGTCATATCACCAGCATCCCTTTGTCCAAGATCCAAAACGCGTTGGCGCAAGACGCAAAGCTTAACGATACATTGTTCGTTTGGACCGCAGTCGTCGTTGGTCTGGCACTTTCTCGCGTTATCCCTTGGCCCCACATTTGAAATGTTATCTGGACAAGCGCTCAAAAAAGTGAGGAGAAGTATGGTCGTAGTGGAGGTTTTCACGGCTCTATTAACGTCTAAATCTAAATAAAAAGCAAGAGCCTCTATTTCAAATATCCGTAGGCTTGATCTCGTGAAAGACCCCGAGATTCGGGCCCAAGTCCAGCCTTCTTTCGGCTGTCTAAAAGGGGCTGGATTTCAGTCCAACTCAAATAACGAAGCGCGCCTAAGGGAGAGGCCAAATGATAGATTTTTGCGATGGATTCACAATATTCTAAACGAAGAAAAGCTTGTTCGAGATCTACCCCGAAGGCCACCACGCCGTGGTTTTCTAAAATGAGAACATCAAATTTTTCGAGGAAAGGAATGAGCGATTCAGTGAAAAAGTCGGTCTTGGGAATCGCGAAAGGTACCAAAGGGACCGTCGGACCAATGGAAACCACCTGTTCGCAAAGAAGAGGACGCTCGATACCTCGGCCGACGACCGACAAGGCTGTGGAGTAGGGGGGATGAGCGTGGATCACCGCACCCACATCGGGTCGATTTTGATAGACGACACGGTGAAGCGCGAATTCAGAAAAAGGCTTTCGAAATCCACGAATCAATGCGCCTTGCTCATCAACGACGATAAGATCGCGTTCCTCGATATCGCGTTTTGAAAAGGATGTTGGTGTCGCTAAATAAGCGTTAGCAGAAATACGTGTAGATAAATTTCCTTCGT
>JALSKP010000013.1 GCA_026988815.1 Myxococcales bacterium
TTCTGAAAATTTGGTAAACTTAGAGCATAAATCGCTTTTAGATACCTTATTTTCAAAAAAGGAAGGGGCGAAGATCTGGTGGAAAGAATACGAGGCTGCCGAAGAATTATCACCGACATGGTGCGGGGAAGTACAACGACAGCAGAAATTTAGAAAGTCTCAAAAAGACGAATCTTATTATCTTTTTATCAACGATGAGTACGGGAAACCCTATTGGCGATGGAAAAACGAAAACGTTAGACCTACAAAGTTCGGAGAACCAAAAATAGAAATCCGAGATATTAAGCTCGACGCACTTGGAAAGCGTGCGTCGTTCTGGTTCGAACTTGATGCGAAAACTGTGTATTCGCAACTATTGGTCGAGTTAACGAATTCTAATGTTTCATTAGACTTGAAAAGAATAAGCGCGCGTTTCGGCGAGGTTCGACTTGTCGATTATGATAACAACACGCAAGAAGTTTATGATTACCATCCCAACTTGGGATTATTTAAAGAATTGAAGGAGTGGAGTTAATGGAAGAAAATATAGGTTTCGAAAGTTGGGAGGTGGGTGTTGGGCGACGTTTCGATCTTCTCACCAAAGAAAGACAAGAAGAACAACAGGCGCTGAATAGGTTACTTCGACTTAAAACGTCAATTGAAGCAGAGTTTTCGAACGAAAAATCGAAAAAGCAAAAAGAGGGGATACTGAACCTTGATTGGGAACAAGTGATTGCGGATTTTTTTGAAAAGAAACGAATCTCTGAGGAAGAAAAGTTTCTCAAGGAATTATTCAAAAAGCTGAATCAAGAATTCGCTGATCATCATTATTTCGAAGACGAAAATATCGAATATCTTTTTGATGCCAAAAGATTCAAGCGTGAGAAAGATCAAAGTTCCCTAGATTTTCTTCGTCTTAAACTAAAGGAAATCTACGAACTAAATAAAACAACCGATAAGACGAATTTTACACTTCTAATCGAAGAATATATTGATCAAAGAATTAAAATAGATAGCAAATATACGGAGTCTACATGGCTGACCTGGGCATCGAGTAAAGCGTCGAGTGTGAAATTTGCGACGCATGTACCGAAACTGACTCATTCTAAAATTGATGTTCCTCCAGTGTATGACCGTACAAGTTCGGTCAAAGATGGTTTTCTAACGACGACAAGTTTGAAAAATAAAATCATTGACGGTGCCGTAGCTGGTAATCAGTTCGCCCCGATTTTTCAGTTCTTGGAGCTAGAATTAAACGGTGTAAAACTCGCTTCAAATTTTCTCGATGAATCAACACAATTACTCGAAAAATTTGACCTCGAAAATAATCATATTCAAGAATGGAACGCAGGTTTTCGTCAAGCTTTGGAATCCAAAAATCTTGAGGTGCACACACTCATGAAACAGGTCTATTTTCCGGTTAAAAATTTATACCACCTGCTGTGTGTTTATAAATCATCGTCGTTAGCTCATGCGATTTACGAAAATACGTTTTTAAATCAAAAAGTTGAGACAACCCTCAAAAAGAAAAGTAAATTTTCACACAAAATCGTCACCTATTATCCTTCAAAAGCTAAACTTGCGGTGACAGCAAGTAATCATAACAATGCCTCTCAACTCAACGGAAAACGCGGTGGTAAATTGTACCTATATTCATCGCGGCCCCCCGTGTGGAAAACACAAAACCAACTCAAACATTATCGAACATCTCTGTTTGATGATTTTCGTTCCAAAAGTGTCGACGAAGATATTGAGCATCTCAAAACCTTTTTACTTCGAAATCAGCAACTAGATTTAAGTATTAAAAGTCCGAATCGCTTAGATTGGATCGAAAAATGGGCGGTAAGCATTATCGATGAACTCTTTTTTTATGTTTCAGTACTTCAGACACAACCCAGTGGTTGGTTAGAAGAAAGCAATATGAAAATAGAACATCAATATTTACTTGATCCTTATCGTGATGACGCAACCTTTCAAAATCTAAAAAAAACGAAGGAATGGCAAAAAGTAGTCGTGAATGATTTTGCGAGATGGTTGAACAAAAAGCTCTCAAAAGACAAAAAGTTTACACCCCAAACTGAGCATTCCAAAATTTGGCAAAATTGTATGAAAAGGGAATTACGAGAGTTTGATCTTATTGTAACCCCATCATCGATTTCCAAACAAGAAGGAGGGACGTTATGAACACCTATCTACTCATTGATCACATCTATGTTCAAAATGCTAACGCGATTGCCGGATTTACGTGGGGCTTTCCTGCAATTACCCACTTCCTTGGTTTTACTCATAATTTAGATCGCAAGCTTAACGCAACCTATAATTTCCCTGAGGTAGGAATTAAAGGATGCGCGGTTATTTCTCATGAACAACATGTGCACACCTATCGAACAAATTACGATTTTGAATTCACTCAGAGTCGCAATCCCCCGTATTTAGCCAGTCATAAAAAGGAAGCCACACCGCCCGTAATCGAAGAGGGTCGAATGAATATGATGGTATCGCTTTTGATCGGAATCGAAGGAAACATCGGTAATCGTAAAGAAGACTTTATTGCCTGGGTTAGGAAATCCGCGTTTTTACAACGGCTAGCGGGTGGAACTATTTTAGACATTCGAAACATCGAACTCATTGATTCGAGCGAAACCTATTATATCCGACGCAAACTTCTGCCCGGTTTTGTTCTGATGGATCGCTCGGATTATTTGGAAGCCTATCATTATTTACGTCTCGAAGACGATCCAAATTCGGAACTACTTCACAGTTGGATGCATTTTTCGGCGCTAAAATATAGAGCCCGTCCAAAGAATGAGCTGATTTCTCGATACCTCAAAAACCTGGATCAAAAAGATCTTTTTAATAAAGAGGTAAACCTGCATTCTATGTGGAATTCACATTTATCTCATCCTTATGGCGGAGATTCAAATGAATTGAATGATATCAAGGCGCATTTCTCGAAACTCGAAAAAACGAAATTGAATAAAAAACTCATCGAACAATGGGAACAATATATAACACCTAATGATAAAACCGATGCCGAGTGGGACATGCTTTCAAAGCCAAATAAGGGATATCTTGTACCCCTAATGACCGGTTACAAAGCAATCTCAGATGTGCTTCCCAATGCTGAAGTCGCAAATACCCGTGACAACGATACCGATGTTTGCTTCGTCGAATCCGTCCACACGGTCGGTGAGTGGATCGGTGTGCATCGACTCCGCACCGAACAAGAATTGAATGCCAGTCTTTGGCACTATCATTTTGAAAAAGACTGGTATCTATGCAAACAAAAAATCACAGAAGAGGTGGGCCTCGTTTCAACTGAAACGGATTTCACAAATGAATTTGAATAGTAAACCTAACAACAAAGGAGAAAAAATGGACATTAAATTACCAACTTTATTAGCATTCGAAAGAAAACTAGAAACCTCTGATGCATTAATGCTCTCAGGGCATTGGACAGAAATAAGGAATACGGAACAGTGGAAACATATTCCAATCACTAAACGATTTAATCGTTCTACGCAAAGCGCATATGGCATTCCTGATGCCAAAAAATCCGAACCTAACCCTGTTTCATCAAACGCTGATGATGCGAATCTTCCGCACGATATGGATACGCTAAAGGTTCATTTTACGCTTAGGATCATCGGTAATCTTGGTGAACCCTTCGCTTGCAATAGCCCCGATTTCGAAGCGGCAATCGTTTCGAAAGTAGATGAATTTAAAGACGAAAATATTGGCGTAGAAACCCTTGCGTTTCGATATGCTTATAACATTGCGAACGGAAGATTTTTGTGGCGAAATCGTGTAGGCGCCGAAAAGGTCAAAATCATTGTAAGATCTGGGGAGGACCTTTTAGAATTCAATGCCTACGATTATTCGTTGAAAGATTTTGAAAAAAATTCAACGGATCGCGCGCTTCTGACCTTGGCGGGGATCTTTGCTAAGGGATTAAACGGGACCGATGATTTCGTATTTTTAAATGTTCAAGCCTACGTAAAACTTGGCAATGGACAACATATTTTCCCCTCTGAGGAAATGCAGATGAATGCAAAAGGGCGTGTTCTCTTCCGACTAGATAATTGCGCTGCGATGCATAATGTAAAAATTGGAAATGCTATTCGTACGATCGATAATTGGTACGACGGTGCAGGTGTTCCTATTGCTGCAGAACCATATGGGTCGGTGACTCAACGTGGCCAGGCCTACCGGAAGACGAAGACAGATCTCTACACGCTAATGTTAAATTGGCTAAATAACAAACCCATATCGGAGAACTCCAAAGCCTATGTCGTAAGCAACCTCATTAGAGGCGGAGTATTCGGAGGGAAAAGTTAAACATGAATTATTTCATTGAAATCGAGCTTCTTTCTGATGGGGATATTCCTGTCAATTTTCTTTGGGAAAAAATCTATCCGCAGATTCATTTAGCGTTAGTTGAAATTCGAAAAGATGGGAAGAGCAATGTAGGCGTTTCATTTCCAAAATACGATGCGGAAAAGTTTCAACTTGGAAATGTCATAAGGTTTTTCGCGAAGACCCGTGTCGAACTCGAGAATCTTCGGTTGAAGAATTCGTGTTCTCGTTTGTTAGACTACCTTAGGATTTCAACCATTGAAGAGGTTCCTTTAGATGTTTTGGGTTATTGCTATTTTTCTCGCCATCGGGTCAAGACGAAAAGCTCGCTTACACGTTTAATTCGCAGGAAAGCGAAACGCGAAAATATGAGTTATGAAGATGCGCTGAGTTTCTACAGTGGAAAAGAGAAAGGTACCAGTCGGCTGCCTTTTGTTAGGATACGCAGCCAAAGTACAAACTCTTCTCCATACCCTTTACTTATCGAAAAGGTCGAAGCTTCAGGTTTACATGATGGCGCTTTTAGTACCTATGGGCTAAGCTCATCAAGTTCTGTTCCACTTTTTTAAAGAATCCTATGTTTTTACCCAAATTACCCAATAAATTCGCCTTGGGTGTTTTGTCTTTAAATTTCAATGTCTTACGAGTTTCGTTTTTTTTGTTGGTAAAACGTTCAAAAATCTATCAAACTATTGTAAATGAAAAGCAATTTCCGAAAGAAAGCGAGTTGACCGCCGAACAGGCGGCTTAGAAATTTTAGCGCGAAATTGCGCGTCGATCTTTAGTGTTGACCGCCGAACAGGCGGCTTAGAAAGCTTCGTTGAAGACCAGATTTAGAAGAGCTAGGTTGACCGTATTGTCCTTACGCACTTTTCGCTCAAAGCGCGTTGTGAATATGCGTTTTTAGGTCGATTTTTGTGGGCAGAAATGCTGTCTCCTTGCTTT
>JALSKP010000014.1 GCA_026988815.1 Myxococcales bacterium
AGGGTGGTACGCGCTTTGATTGGGTTCTGAGCTTCTTTAATATAGTTGTTCGCCAGATCTCGAATTTTTTCGGACTGGTCGGTTGCGATATAGACGTTGACCAACCAAATAAATGCACTCTCCTTATTGGACCCGTTGGACGATTCGAAACCGCGTTTGAGGTAGGGAAGGGCGGCAGAAAATCGCTGATGTGAGTAGAGCTGATCAGCGATTTGGCGAGCTGCATCCTGACTTTTATTGCGTTTAATATAGTACTTTTCAAAAGTCTTTTCAGCGCGATCCGATTTCCCCACATTGAGTAGAGCGATACCGAATTCGAAAAGAATAGAGCTCGATAAGGCCTCATCATCTTGAAGTTTTTCGTAGGCTAGCGTCGCCAATCCCCAAAATTGAAGGTTGGCGAGTTTTGCCCCAAAACGTTTGATTTCTGGGGCGCTATCCTTTGTGTTTTCCAAATACATTTTGTAAAAATGTTTGGCTTTATTGGGACGAACAAAAAGAGATGTATCGTAGGGGCGGCGTATACGAGAACCCTTGTTACTTTTAATGTAAGCATCTCCGAGAAGAAGATAAATTTTTGGATCTACATTTTTATCCTTTTTAAGGACCTCCTCGAAAATCGCGATGATATATTTGGAGTAACGCGGACGTGAGTAACTTCTCAAAATCGTTTGCATGGCTCGGGTTTTCTTAGCCGAGTTATTGATATATTGCTTCAATACTTTCTGTGCTTTTTCGTTCTCACCTTTCTGAAAAAGGATTTCGGAAAGGGATTTAAAATGTGAAAAAGTTTTGGGTTTTTTCTCCATCAATTCTTCGTAGATAGGGATGGCATTTTCGGTCCATCGGCTTGAGCTATATCGCTTTGCTGCCTCGACCAAAGCGAGGGTTTTATTGGAGGCTTTGGCTAAATAATTATCGATGGCATCTTTCATTTTTGCGCCATTTTGATTGCGCTTATAAATGTCGGCTAAGGTGATCCAGGCTTCATTTTCTCCACCTTTTGCAGCCAGTTTGAGATACTTCTCAGCATCATTCCAATTTCCTTGTCGGTAGTAACGCTCGCCAATCATAAGCTGGTCGGCGGATTTTCCTCCTCGGGATTTGACCCAGCTTTCGAACACGCCCGAAATGCGTTTGGTTTTCCCCCACGCGCGATACATTGTTTCCAAAGAACGGATCGTGGAAAAATCGGAATCTTTTGCTTTGATTGCGAGCAAGTACATTTTTTCAGCTTCTTCGTACATGCGTTGGGATTGGTACATACTCGCGGCGCGAAGAAAACGCTCCGCTTTTTTCTCTCCTTGTTTAACGTACTGACGCATCGTTCTTCGGAGGTCAGAAATATAGCCCAAAGAGGCATAGACTTGGGCGAGATCGATAAGAATATCGTCGCTTCGATCAAGCAATTCGGCTTTTTCGAAGAAGAATTTAGCGAGTTTGTAATTGCGTCGTTGCCACGCCCAGGTGCCGACGTCTTTGTATCGAAGGGCTTTTTGCGCGTTGTCCGGTTCGTTTTCGATGGAGCGTTTTACATAATATTCGAGTACCCTTTCGGCGTCTTTGGGTTTTCCCCGCGTTGAGTAAAGATTGGCCAACATTCTAGAGAGTCGCCAATTGGGCGCTGCTTTTTGAGCCCCTTTTTCCAAAATTTCGATAGCGATATGGGGAGCGTGAAACCCGACGGGAATTTCTGCCGCCCTCACATAAGGGCGCGCTGAGCCTATTTTCTGCCCTTTGTTGGAAAGGCTGATAAATTCCATGAGATCGGCTTTGGCGCTCTTTGTCTTCGTTAGTTTGAATTTCAACCGGGCCAAAGTAAGCATCTGTTTTTTTCTTAAGGCCGGAAATTGAGCCGCTTTCTCATAAAAAACCACAGCGAGTTCTTCGGAGTTAAGCGAATCCAAACGGGATGCTACGGCCAGTGTTCGAACCGCTTTTTCTTCTCCTTTACCGAGTTCAATATACCTCAAAAACGTTCGTTTTGCGGTTTCGTCTCGGTCTCGCATCAATGCTTGCAGATGACCGGTGGTAAAAAGAAGGTCGTGTTCGCTTGGGTATTCTTTGGAAAGCGCATCATAACTCTTAATCGCGTCCTCGTAACGACCGTTGCGCTCCAATGCCGCGGCTTCTGAACGTCGCGCTTCACGAATCGTTGTTGGGTTTGCCGCTTTATTTTCTGGTTCAAGAGTCATCAATTCTTGTCGTAAACGGATTGAAGAAGTGAAATCGAATTTAGATTCGGCGTACAATATGCCCGTCTCCAAGGCACGAATATATTGATCCGTGGGTACCAAACTAGCATCGATGGTGCGCGCTTTTTGCCATGCTCCAATCGCCTTTAACGTGCGGCCCAATTCCCATTCTGTCTTGCCGTAGGTTTGGTGAATGCGTCCCTCCATGGAAGGTTGAATACCGCTTTTCTTTTTCTCGTCCTGGGTTTCTTCAAAGAGGGTCTTGGCGATGGGATTGGCATCGGCGAAACGTTTTTGACCCACTAGAGCCTCTGCTAGGATGAGCCTCAGGCCGGGATCCTCAGGGTGGCTTTTGAGCTCTTCTCTTGCGATATTTTCCGCGTCGACGAAAGAGGATGAGCTCAACGCGTTGTCGGCTTTGGTATAAGTGTTCGGGCATGCGCTGAGCAAGAGCACAAAAAGAAGGGCGAGGAAGGTGGGAATAGAACGATACAAAATAATAACCTTTTTATTTACTTCGTGGAGAACAAGATAGGCGATGGTTTTATTCATCCTGGACCAAACACGAATCACGTGGAGTGGGTATACATTTTTTAGTTCGGTTCATCTACCTGTTTGGTGCAAGTGTAGAGTTTAATTCATTCTTTTTAGAAGGGGCTTTTTCTAAAAAATATTTTCCTTCGAAAATTCCAAGGAAATCGCTGTAAACTCTTTACAAGCGGTCTTCAGTTGTTAAAGAGGGCCCTAGTTTGACCGAAGGATGAGAATGATCAGAGATGAATTGGTAATTGAACGTGGTGCGCGGCATTGTAAGATCTTGAACTCCGATGGAGAGTGTGTCTTTAGGACCACCAATCTGCGAGATGCTGAAACCTTTTTGGGCCTCATTGGCGAGAAGGAACGTTTGGAAAAACTGCTCCTTTCAAAAGGCATGGCCCCTCATCGGATTTATCTTTTACCGGTGGATGAAAATCAAAGACTCCAACGCCCCACCGAAGAGACGATCGTTTTCGAAGTCGTCATTATCGCAAAAGCTGAAGACGGCGTTGTCGTACGACACCTTGCAACTGGGAAAGAAGAAATTGTCGACCTCGAAGAAATCCACCCCATTGATGGTGGAAGTTATCTTCGAGCGACAGAAATGTTAGAAAAAACAATTAACGTTATTTTCAAAGTGGATCCCGAAACGGATAGTGCTCATGTTGCCGCTTTTTCCGATAAAGGTGATGCAAAAGAAGTTCTCGGTGGATGGACTGAAGGCTTGGAAATTTCCGAAAATGAATTCGGCGCATCGCTTGTCCATTCCGACGGCGAAGTTAGGATTTATCGCGCTGAGACAACCCTGGCGAACTAGCTTTCCAAAACAGAGATTGCAACCCTTCTCATCTGAGGTGGGTTTTTCTTTTTATACTCTTTTTGAATACTTGGCCGACCGACCGGTAACGAACTGCTCAATCCATGAAATGAAAGAGAATTCGACGAAAAAGAAGTGATCGATAAAGTGATGTGCCTTTTCTGGCGTAATGGATTGAAGAAATCACGACAAGTGTATCTTTCAACCATGGGGTTTAATATGAGGTGGATCAGAGAGTCGTTTCTGTTCGTGTTCAACGAAAGGCATTCACTTGCGAAGAGCGGACCTTTTCTGTACCGTCCGCGCAAATAAGAATTTTTGACCTTACTAGATAATTGATCATGATCATAAAGAAAGTTGCGCAGTACAGAGTTCAAGGAGGAACGATGTCAAAATCATTGATGATGTGTTTCGTTATTTCATTTATAACGCTTCCCCTTTTCGCCGAGACAAGCTCGGCGAGAGTTAGTCAGCCCATATCCAAAGACATTGAATATAAAGTTCAAGAGGGAGACACATTGGGGAGCATTGCACTCCAGTTCGAAGTCGCTCTGTCGGATGTGCGTTCTTGGAATAAACTCGAATCCAATAAAGTAGAGAAGGGCGATAACCTTATTCTGAAAAAAGAAGCACCCATTGCAAAAATTGCTGTGCTCAAACCTCAGAAGCCGAAGAAGAGGCGAAAGTCGGCCAGGAAATACCGCGTTCGTCGTGGCGATACCTTTGAATCCATCGCCCGAAAATTCAAAACTACAATCGTCAAAGTCCGACGCTGGAACCCACGTGTCAATCCTCGCCGACTTCAGATTGGTCAGCGTATTAAGCTGGGCACTTCCTATTACGTTCCAACGATAAAGTTGCCGAAAAAGATTCCGGCAAATAAAAGCGTTTCATGGGGAAAAGCAAATTATGGTCGTTTGTACAACGGCATTAGTATGAAGTCATCGGTCGGTTTAAAGATTCGCAATCCAGAACGTGCGTACGGTACCCGTCATACAGTAAGAATGTTGGAAGCCGCAGCAGCCGATGTTGTTGCACGATGGCCTGATGCTCCTGATTTGCATGTCGGCGATGTGAGTCACGCCAATGGTGGTTATATGACGCCTCATAAAAGCCACCAATCGGGTCGCGACGCGGATATTTCCTACTACTTTCGCGGAAATATCAGCTTGAATCGTTTTGAAGGGATGACGCCAGAAACCTTTGACGCGGTCAAGAATTGGCATCTTTTCAAAACACTAATTGATACCCAAGAAGTTGAATACATTTTCGTAGATTATCACTTGCAGAAAGTGCTCTACGAATATGCACTTTCTATTGGTTATCGAGCATCTGAATTGGGCGGAATTTTACAATATCCTCACCGTGGCGGAAGAGGTATTATTCGATACTCTCGTGGTCACGCCAATCATTTTCATATTCGTTTCAAATGTAAGAACGATAAATATTGTAAATGAATTTACTATAATAACGAACCACTGAAGTCGCTAACGCGACTTTTTCTTTTGAAGGATAACACGATGGCATGGATTGAAGGCGAAGAAGAACGAATTTTTTACTTAGAAATGGACCTCGACGAAGTTGCTGATTTTTTCTGCAAACCCGAAGGTTTTACCCAAGCATTTACAACCTTAGAAAAAGGTGAAGAAATCGAGGAGGGTGTTTGGGAGTACACCCTTGATCCAATTAGCGCGGGCGGGATTACGTTCCAGGGAAAATATACTG
>JALSKP010000015.1 GCA_026988815.1 Myxococcales bacterium
CTAAATTGGCCTAAGCCGTGTTCGTTGGTTATTGCACAACCATCTTTTTCTAATCCAATGTTGGTTGCACCCAACAACCCAGCACCGCGGGGTTGCAGTCCAAAGAAGCCGAAGAGGTCGCTGGTCATCCCCCTGACGACGCCATGTCGTAGCCAGGTCCGTTCGAACGGGTTTGATCTTTTCGAAGGGTGTTCTAATGACCCTCCCTCCGCAGATATATATTCTAGAAATCCCTTAGAAAGGTGTCAAAAAATCATCGATTTACGTCGTAAGAATTTCTATTATTAGGTAAAAGAAAACCGCCGAATTTGCATGAAAGACAAAGGGAATTCAATACGCGGTGTGTTTCATAACGCGTTTTATCGTATCTTTTACGTAGGTCCGGGCAACAAAACAAAAATATATATCGAATGGTTAAACAAGTAAAATTATTTACTTTTTGGGCTTCGCCGGAGGTGACCAATTTTCAATGTTTTTCTGGCGACCGCGCGCAACCGCCAAACTATCTTTCGGAATATCCTTGGTAATCGTGCTGCCCGCACCAACGTAAGCATTGTCGCCAATAGTAAGCGGGGCTACTAATGCGGAGTTCGATCCGATAAAGACGCCCTTACCAAGCGTGATGAAGTTTTTGTTCTTCCCATCGTAATTACAGAAGATCGTCCCCGCACCAATGTTGCATTTTTCGCCTACATGGCCATCGCCAAGGTAGGAATGATGGTTCGCTTTGGCGCCACGGTCGAGGCGTACCTTTTTTATCTCGACGAAATTTCCAACTTTGCATTCCGGCCCAATGTCGGCACCGGGACGCAAATGGACGAAAGGACCAATCTTGGCATGGTTGTCAATTTTACTATCTTCCAAATGGCAATGCGGTAAAACATGAACACCCTCGCCGATGGAAGTGTCTTCGATAACAGCGCCGGCGTCGATGAAGGTATCGGCCGCGATTGTGGTTTTTCCCTTTAAGATAACATGAGGCGCTAGCGTGACATCGGGTGCAAGTTTCACCTCGGCTCCGATATAGGTCGTCTCGGGATCGATAAAAGTTACCCCTTCGAGCATCCAATAGGTATTGATACGTTTACGAGCAAAGCTTTCTGCCTCGGCCAAATCAAGTCGATTATTGACGCCTTCCATTTCTCGAGCGTCGGGCAATTGCCAGCCTAAACACGGCCCTATCATCGCCACTAAATCGGTGAGGTAATATTCGCCTTGGGCGTTCGTCGGTTCTTCTTTTAAAAGTTGCTTTAAGGTCGTGTTCAGATCTGCGGTATCAAAGGCGTAAAAACCGGCGTTGATTTCTTTGATTTTTCGTTCTTCTGCGCTCGCGTCTTTGAATTCAACAATCGACTGAACGCCTTTTTCATTACGGACGATACGCCCATAGTGTTTTGCGTCCTCCAGGACCGATGTCATTAATCCCGCTTGGTCTTCGCTCGCCAGAAGAAAAGCCGATAAGGTTTCTGGACTCAGGTTGGGAACGTCTCCAGATAAAATCACTGTGCGTTCTGCATAACCGACGAGTTCGCTTAAGGCGCAGTAGACGGCATGGCCGGTGCCCAATTGTTCGCGTTGATAAGCGAAAGAGACCAAGTCGCCAAACTGGCTTTTTAGGTGGGCCTCGATAAAGTCTGATTGATGGCCAAGGATGGTCACCACTCGGCTTGAGCCCGCGTCCAAGGCACAGCGGACCACCCAGTCGATAATCGGTCGGCCGGCGACCTCGTGTAATATTTTAGATTTTTTTGATTTCATACGGGTTCCCTTACCCGCTGCTAAAATAACCGATTGAATGCTGGACATGATTTTCCTTGATGAAAAAGGGACGGTATCGCGTTCATTCTTCGCCGAAAAGCAAAACTTTCTCTTTGCGCGCCTCTTGCTGAAACTGATAAGAAAAAAGGCAACATTTTAGAGGTGATTTTTGAAGACGTTTTATTTTACAACATTTATTCTTTTGATGTCTATTTTTTCTGGCTGCTCATCGAAGGTCAAAAAAAAGGAAGTCGTGGTTGAGGAAAAAAAGATTGAACTTCCCAAAATCGTTGTGGCAGATAAAGGACCCTCCTTTAAAATTGTTCCGCAAGAAACCCAACGGCGAATGCGAAAAGCGGACGCGGATAGTTTGGGAGTTTACAAAACCAAAACCCACACCTATCTAAAAATTCATACCGAAAGCCGCACCTTAGGGCACGCGACCATTCCTGAAATAAAAGCCCACCATGTGATCACCGATACCAATCAAGATATCTTTGTCAGAATCGTTGGTACAGATCCCCTTCCCGATAGCTTCACGATTCATACTGAGAATCCTGTTGAAGAAAGTGAGGTCAAGGTTGCCCTAAAAGCAAAAAAATTGAAAAAGGAGATCGTGAAAGCTTTCTATTTAGCTATGCGTCCCGAAGGTATGTTTTTTGGCTCGCGTCGTGATCCCTACCATTTTTTCTTAAGTAACAGGCTTGGGAAACTCGGTGGTCTGAGCGATGCGAATCGCCAGAACCGCAGCTTGGGTAATCTCGGACGAAGGAGACGCCAGAATAGCGACTACGCCGATTTGATGCGCTTGTATTCCGGTGCGAAATCGATTCGTGAAACCCTTCAAAATGACCGTGTTTTGATCAGCATAGAAGGAGAGAAGGAGACCATCAATATTGCTGATATCCAGACTGTCCCTTTGGCGATTCATCCGTGGGAAAAAATGATCGGTGAGCTTGGAAGCGAAACAAAAATCGAATCCTTGGCGTCCTATATCCCCGCAGATACGGCCTATTTACACTTTCACGACATTCGAAGTTTCGTTAAACTGGCAAAAGAAATCGATCACCTTACCCCCGTCATACAAAGCGTAGAACAGGAAGCTGGCACGCGAGAGTTCGCTCAATATTACGAAAAACAATTGGTGCTTGAGCGTACTGGCGTTGCCGAAATTCTCGGCCATAAGGCCGTCAAAGATGTTGCGATCGTCGTTGGAGATTCCTTCATTCGACAAGGAACGGATGTAGGGATTATTTTCCGAATCGAAAACAAAATGCTTTTAGAGGCCGCCTTACAAAAATTCGAAAGTTCAGCCCGCGCTCAGCATTTGAAAATGAATCAGTTTTTTATCAAAGTGGATGATGTCGATGTAAGACGTATTTATACCGATGATTTATCGGTAAACCAATTTCGAGCAACCTACGGCGAGGTTCTCATTCTTGCCAATAGTTTGGCCATGGTTCAAAAATTAGTAAATACATATAAGAAAAAGGCGCCAGCAATAAAAGACGAAGGCGACTTCCGTTATATGCGGACCAAATATCCTTTCTCAGAAAAAACCGAAGATGGATTTATTTTCTTAAGCGATGCCTTTATTGCCAAAGTGATTTCGCCTCAAACACGCATTGCCGCAGCCCGTCGTTTTTTGCGGGAAGCAGATCTTCTTTCTATCAACTACGCTTCTGTTCTCTACGGGAAACTGGAGGGAAGTTTACCAAGTGATCTTGGGACTTTGGTGAAAGCGGGACTTCTGGAAAAGAAGGAATTGTCCCATTTTAGAGGAGAGAACATATCCTACTCGACGACGAGAGGCGCTTTCTCAAAATTTGGAAGTGCGAGAATGATGGTGCCCCTATCTGCCTTTCCCGTCACAAAAGTTACCAAGAGCGAAGCTGCTGCCTACGATCGTTTTCAACAAGCTTATCAGGATTATTGGAGAGAGATTCTCGATCCGATCGCCATTCAAATTCGGATGGACGATGAAAAGAAGACAATCCAAGCCGAAGTTCGTATTCTCCCCATTATCGATAGCTCGGACTATAACGACTTGCTCAGATTGGTCGGCGAGGTCCAAGCCCCGCATTTCGTGAAGAACAGCGACGGATTGGAATGGACCTTTGCTGTAGGAAAGGATTCAAAACTACGAAAAGAGTTATCTTCCTCCAGTCGCGCAATGGCCAATCTTTCGGTCTCTTGGCTTGGAGATTGGATCCAAATGGGGGCCGCCGACCACTCCGCCCAATGGGATCTTATCGTGTCCGAGGCCAATCTTCATGTGGCGTCTAAAGAGACAACCTCCTCTTTTGGCCACGCGACTGGAATTGTTTCTCTTCTGCAGATCCTACAACGGATGCCTCTTCATTTGGCTTTTGAGGTTTCCGATGGTCTAGCCTTCGCCGCTGTGCTTAGTCGTCTTAAAACGATGGCCGACGATGTTGCTCCGGGTATGGTGGAATGGGGCCCTACTGGGGAATCCTATCGCGAACAAAAAATTGTAAAGATTTCAGGAAAAGAAAATCATATCGGTGAGCTTCATTTCTATTACGCCATCGTGAATGGTATTTTTGTGATTTCAACCCGCCTTGATTATTTAAAATTACAAATTGATAAATTTTTAATTGATCGCCAGGCTTCGCGCGGACAATCTACCTTGGCCTTGGATCTCAAAGAGAATGGGTGGCTTTCCAAGGGTATACAGATCGCCGCCCATCAGAATGTTTTGCCCCATGCCTACGATAGCGCGATGCAGGCCGTCGAAGAAATGACCTTTGCAGGTAAGTACGATCCCCAAGTGGCTTTACAATTTCGAGGCTTTCTTCCTCAAAGCCCTTTCGATGGAAAGATTCGAATAAAAGACGGTCTTCCCGAGCAAGAAATATTGGGAAATCGCTACGAGCTTGGACAGGATTACTATAAGGTAGGATCCAGCCTAGAAAGATTAATTAATAAAACCCGAGGATTAAATGGATCGATAGCCTTTGACGGTAAAAAAGATCACAAGTCATTGCTAGTAAAGATGGAATGGAAAAAACGTTAGAAAAACGTTCTGCTAAAAAAGAAGATGTTCTTAAACAACGTCTCTTAACGTAAGTCCTTGATCCTTCAAGAAAGGAAGAAGTCCTTTTTTCGTAACGGTACGCAAAGCACGAACCGAAAGACGAACGCGAACCCAGCGATCTTGCTCGGGAATGTAGATACGTTTTGACTGTAGATTGGGAAGCTGACGCATTTTTGTTTTGTTATGCGCTTTAGAGACGTTATTTCCAACGAGGGGCTTCTTATTTGTAATTTTACAGCGACGGGCCATGATAAACTCCTTTTGATTTCCAATCTAACGATTAGACGGCGCAAACTGCCACCTAATCTGTGAGATGTCAAGCATTTGCCGACGATTTGGATCTACATTGATCTGAAACTAGTGTGCAACTGTATTAACTACAAACTGGAAGTTCCTCATTTTGCCATGGTTGCTGGTCCCGAATCATAGCATTTATTT
>JALSKP010000016.1 GCA_026988815.1 Myxococcales bacterium
GGGGACGTAATTTTGCGAGCTGAGATTCGGACATCGATCCTGCAAGAGGTAGAATTGTCTGAAGTAAATCCACCGAGGGTCGCACCGCTTCAGGATCCATTTCAAAGGCCGCTGCAGGTAAAAAAGGCGCGGCTTCGGCTAAGATTTCCTCACGTACTTTGTCGCCAAAAAGAGATTCTAATTCCTCGGCCCACTCTCGTGTACTCGGAAAAGAATCCTCTTGCCCGCCTCCTCCACCAAATCCTCTACTAACACCGCCTTGGCCATACATTTGATCCAAGGCAATACCTGCCCGTCGAGAACGACCGCTTAGTTTGTCTTGTTGTTGACCAAGTATGAGACGCCATCGGTCTTGACTATCGATGCCATTGCTTGATGCTTTTTGAGAAATCTGCTGGGTCCCCTCTAATAGAGGCTCTTCCTCGATCTCAAAGGACAACCCTTTAGCTTGCACACTTTCTAAGGCTATCAAATCAGCATTTGTAAACATTGCAACTAATTCAGGAGAATAGGTCATTCTCTCAATGCTTGATATATCGATCCGATCTTCTAAGGATCGCATAAGACGAGAGCGATCGTTATCGTTGAGAACGCTAAACCCTTTGCGCATCACAGGTAGACGTTTTAAGAAAGCGTCGTCGCCCAAAGCGTTGATACGTTCGTCCAACATAGATGCCATATCAGGGTGGGTCTCAAATAGTAAACTCGAAGAACTTAATAATCCCATCAATCGGGAGGCCAAATGCGCACGATTATCGGGCGAATTCGCGAGATCGATCCAGGACGCAAGACGAATCGATATCGCCTCAAACTCGAAAATTTCGCTGACGACGAGTAAACCCAAAGCAGCGCCTTGCATGAGTTCACTTCCCTCTTCGAGCATGCGTTTGAGAATCTCTTCCAACAATAAACTTCTCTCTCCCTCTGCCGATTTATTCTGTTCTCGATAGACAATTTCTTTGAGTGCAAAGGCATCCTTCAAATCTGTTGAACGAAGCACGCCCACCAATCCCCGGTGCAAGGCGTTGAGAATATTATCTTGTACGGATTTGTAATCGATCGACATCGGGCCGAGTGTGGAGCCCAATTTCGAATCAGGAATTCCGATAACCTGCCCCGCATCGAGTTGGCCAAGATAACGGTCGATATGAAGAAGTAACGATAAAGATGCATCACTTTCCCACCACACTTTCCACTTCGTAAAAAGCGATTCACCGAGTGCGTGTAAACCCGCTTCACACGCGGACGCGAAAAAATCAAACGCTTGTTCTAAGGAGAGTTCATCTTCAGGAACCTTTCGTATTCTCGACTCAAGCGCGCCCTCGGCTGCGTAATGCAACTCAATTCCGTACAAACCTGCAATCTCAATGCTGGCCTCTGTAGAAGGCGAGTATTTCGTATTCCATTTTTGTTGAATGGAGGGCAGTCCTGAAACAAAGGAACTCTCGACAAACTCCGCGTATCGAATATCACATAGATGCATCCGTCTGAATGCAACATGTCGTTTTCGGTCCAACAAGGAGCGCAGTGGATCGAGGCGATATTCCTTCTCACCTTTAGTAGGCAAGTTTAGCGCTTTGAGACGTGCGTCCATGGATTCGGACAGACCGCAGCGCGGTATATCTTTAGGTAAACGCCCACGTTTATCCCCAATTAAAACATCCTCCAAGGAGCGCGCAACAGATCGCCCTCGACCCTCGCTTGCTTGGGTTAAGACGCATTGCGCGGCTTCTAAAAATTCCAAACGACCGGGCGTTGATAGACCGCGAAGCGAGGCTAAATCTTTGGTCATACGACAAAGCTCTACCGCATCAACCGAGGCTCCCCCTTGATTATTCTCACGTAACTCACGACATAAAGAAACTGCAAATCCTTCAACAATCTCATCAAGAGGACGATCTTCGTTGAGTGCCTTGAGCACTTCAAAATGCCACCTCGGATCTAAAACACCCGCTGGATATCCTGAGCGCTCATCGAGCAATGCGTGATTATAACGTACCATCGAGACCTGTCTTTCTTCCGGCGCATCAACGTGCACCTCTTCAAAAAAAGCAGGCTCAGGCATGAGTGCCCCTGCGTGGAAGGAACCAACGATTGCAACACCACGACTACATGTATACGCTGAGATGGTCTTGCGCATCCACGTTTCTCTGGCCAAGTCGCGCTCTGAACGCGATGAGGTTGAACGCAGAGCCCATCCAATACGTAAGGCAGCTTTTCGAATATCCTCAGCCGAGCTCCCTTGGGCATTGCATTCCACGGCACGATCCCAGAAGGAACTCAAGTCAAAATTATCGAATATTTTTGAGCCGTCTGAGCCCGGTAGGTCGACTAAAATATCGATGGGAATCACCGGAACCTTGTTCTCGCCGGCCCATCGAATAGCAGCCCATTCTGGTGAAAAAGCAGCGAAAGGATAAAACGAAAACGAGTCATCCTTGGCACTCACCAATGCGATTGGGGGTTCGGTCTTCTCGTGTTGAACCCAGTGGATCCAGCCTTCAAACTCAAGAGGAAGTTCGATAAAAATCGCGTCAGGCTTATAGTCATCCAGAAGTTTGGGAATGGCCGAACTCAACGCGGCTGAATGGTGCCGTACGCCGATTAGAAAAGGCGAACAGGACTCAAAAAGTACCTCTGGAAAATCAATAGTATCGTCAGTTATTACTGCCATACTCAGGTGGTCAGCTCGTTACGAGCCGCGAATAAATCTGCCCAAAGAGGCTCGTTCTCAGCGCGTCTTTTAACGGTCGAATCCCAATAAGCCAAAAGGCGATCAAGGTCACTTTGATCATCCTTAATGACAACGCCTTTTAGGTACCCTGGAACGTGATCCATGGCAGACTTTTTAGGGAAATGTTCGTGATTACGAACCACTGCGGCAACCACCTGAACAACCTCGGCCGTACTCATCACTGCTTCGGGTTTTTCGACGGCCCATCCTTCGTTTGTCACTCCATTTCTGAGGTCCCTAAAAAGGGTAACCAAAGTTTCCAAAACGGCCAGATCTACGTTTTTTGCAAGGTCTTTAGGGAGGACAGTATTGGTACGTGACTTTACTAAAGATAGCTCTTGGTCGAAGTCGGATATCGGCAGAACATGTTCAAAATTAAAACGACGTTTTAAAGCAGCCGACATTTCAGATACGCCTTTATCACGCAAGTTGGCGGTACCAATAAGATTAAATCCTGGTTTCGCGTATTCTGTCGTATTCAGTTCGGGAACGCTCAATCGTCGTTCAGAAAGAATGGAGACCAAGGCATCCTGAATCTCAGGAAGGCAGCGGGTAATTTCTTCGACACGACCGATTTTCCCGCCGCGCATCGCTAGTAAAATCGGAGAAGGAATCAAGGCTTCGGCGTGAGGCCCTTTGGCGATCAAGGCAGAATAATTCCAACCATATCGAAGATGGGATTCATCGGTTCCCGCCGTGCCTTGAACAGTCATTTCACTCGACCCAGAAATGGCAGCTGACAAGAGTTCGGATAACATCGATTTTGCAGTTCCTGGCTCGCCGACCAACATTAAACCGCGTTCCCCCATTAAGGTGATAACGCAACGCTCAACAAGGGCTCGGTTACCCACAAACTTTTCCGTAATCTCGAGTGTACGAGGCGCATCCACATCCGACTTGTTAGGACGTTTTAATTTCTCACCTTCACTGCCGCAAATAAAACTAACGATTTGCTGTGGTGCCAAAGCCCAACCTGTGGGTCGGTTGCCAGGAAGGGCGGAAAGGAAGGTCAGTTCCTCCTCATACTTTTTTTCGGCACTTGGAGATTGTACGATGCTTTCTTTTTCCGACATGTTTTTTCCTCAATTTGAATCTTCAACCTAACACCCTTATAGGAGCGAAAAAAGAGAAAACAAGATAGGCTTTGCCCGAATAAGGAAGCTTAAATTAATATTCTTCGTCGAAACATATTTCTCGTTTCGCGAAATTGGTAGTCAGGGCGACTTTCAAAAACAAGATGAGCAAGTGCGGTGTAGACCAATCGGATCAATCCATCTATCAACCTCTCCACTTGCACTCCCACTTCCAATCCACGTATCAATCCCATCCACACAGTATCTTGGTTTACCATTAATCTCTAAGGCTAAACACTCCGGTCGCCAGGCATCGTTGTCTACCGCGCCGCTCAAGGTATGAAGACTTATCTCCCCAATACCATCAATCCGAAGATCGATCCCCTTAACCTCGATCGTTGAGTTTATTCCTTTTCCTAGGGTTTGAGCAGTGTTCTGTCCGCTAATTTCCAAAGGAAAACAATTCGCATCGATACATAGCTCTACTGGGTCCCCCGTTCCCGCGTTTGGAATATCCTTCGTTTTGATTGAAATTTTAAGCGAAGTGAGCTCATAGACTCCCTTTAAATCATCGAGAACTATCGTTTTCTCGCCGACGCTTTTACCACGAACATTCTTAATTTGAGCAACTATTGTTGCAGGTGAACTGGCGGCATCGATGAATAAATGCATGAAGTTAAGATTAGGGTAACAGAAGGTACGAAATTCCTTTTCCTTATCGCAGCCCGTCGTCTCATTAGGGCCGCGAATTTTTCTAGCCAAATTGGACGCAGTAAGAACCGGAAAGCTATATCCGCGTTCCCTTGGAAGATCGGCGAACTCGGAACGATGAACATCGCCGTCGATTAAAACGATACCATCGATTTTCCTTCGATGCATTTCCGAAAAGAGCCAACGTTGTGCCTCTCCAAAACTAGCCCAAGAATCAACGCTACCACTTGGAAGCCAAACGCTACCGCATGTTATCAATTTGAAGTCTGCACTGGAGGCTTCCAATTTATCGAGAAGCCATTCGCTCTGCGTCGCTCCTAAGATTCCATCTTCGATTTTCAAAGGGGGAGGATTTTGAGCATCAATACAGGTTCTGTCCGGATCCAATACATTAGGGCGATGGGTCCGACAGTCGAGCATAAATATCTCAGCAGGCCCAACACGATGGGTATAATAAATCCCCTTCCCTTGATCGACCTCAGGATTGGCCCACGATTCAACAAAAGAAGCCGTTGCTTCTTGGATCCCGTCACAGGTTCCATCGCTGTTATTTCCTGTAAAATCATGATCATCCCACGTCGCAATCGTTGAAATGTTGGCGAGTACATTTTTATGAGCCGGAGCGCGTCTTAACTTTTGCAGATGAATCGCCTGCGCTTCTTTTCGAAATGAATTTGCATAGTGAGTATCGCCACCGAAAATAAAAAGGTCT
>JALSKP010000017.1 GCA_026988815.1 Myxococcales bacterium
CAATGATAGATGTGGATTTCAATGGTTTTGCCGATATCGTTATTGGGCGCTACTTTTGGAAGCATTCTGATAGCGCCGCGACCTATGCCGATGGACGCGTTCGAATCAAAACACAAGTTCTTCCTTTCGAGTTTATTCACAGCAATATCAACACGAAAAGTGCTAAGGAATTGATTGCCGTCGAAGAAAAGAAAATCATCGTTTTGGAAGCCTCGTGCGACTAAATTATATTTGGGTTAGCGTTTTTCTCTTCGCCTTAATTGCGTGTGGGTCCCGAAAAGCAGATACCTTTAGAAATGAAGACGGAAGTTTAGTAAACGGCGCCCGAAGAGCCGAAGCTCATGACGGCACTCTCCATTTGCTGTCTGGTGGGGCAAGTTATTATGCAAAGCGTTTTAACGGGCGAAAAACAGCCTCCGGCGAAGTGTATTCGTCGAACAAATTCACGGCAGCACATCGAACCCTACCTTTTGGAACCATTGTTCGCGTTGTCGATCCTCAAACGAACCGTTCCGTTAGGGTTAGGATTAATGATCGAGGTCCCTTCAGCGAAGGAAGGGTGATCGACCTCTCCTCACTCGCTGCCGCCGATTTAGATATGGTTCGTCGCGGTGTAATCCACGTGGAATTGTTGGTGTTAGAGTGGCCCAATTAGTCCATTCTCTTAGCCCTCAGACGAGCGGGCCGATTGGGAAACCTGTCGAATGCGTTCGGCTGGGAAGGCTAAAACACCAATTAAATATGTCTTAAAATCCTCATCATAATCTTGTTTTTTCAATGCCTCATTCATACAGAATAACCACGCGTCACGCTCTTTTTCTTTGATATCCAAGTGGCGATGCACCATCGGAATAGAAATTCTTCCATATTTTTCACCGTATTGCCTGGGACCACCTAACCAACCCGTCAGGAATAGGGTTAGTTTATCTGTAATCATCGACAAATCGTCACGGTGCATTGCTCGAATTTCTTTTCCTTCTTCTAGCGTTTCCATTTGAAGATAAAACTCGTCTACGAGTTTACGTACACCTTCTTCGCCCCCAGCTGCCAAGAAAGATGTGTCGCCTTGTCCATATTTTGCCATGTATACTCCTGTAAATAAGTCCAACTAAAGTCTGAGGGATATTTTCACGCGAGCAAGTCTTAACTAAGACGTGAAAAAATTTCGCCGATCGTTTTACAACCTAATGCTCACAAAGCGAAACGCTTCTAACATTATGGGTTCGTTTATGAACCCGCCTTTCTTCCATGAGAGACAGCCTGTGTGCTTGGGCATCCTCTAGACTCATCCAATCCTGAGGACCTTGGAGATCGTTCATTCCAAGTATCTTGTGATCAGGATCAACCAACCAAAATACGATGACACGGCGCTTAGCGATACTCGCTCCACTTTTTACACCCATGGTTGATAACTTGTGAATGTGGCTGTTGGGGAAGACCAGCATACGCTCGGCGGGTGTGTCCAATGAGCCTATCGGAACAAGGCCTTCGTCAACCAACTCGTCCATATTTGAGGGGCGACATTGGTTAACGCCCCAGAAAAGATGCCCAGCTTCGTCAAGGGTATAACTTCTTTTGAATCTTAAAGTCCCGCCTTTGAAGTCCTCATCTCTTGAGAGAATAAAAACCCCCGTAGCCAAAATGTGCTCATGTGACATTCCCTCAACATGCCTAACGCCTTCAAACTGCTCTCCTTCCTCCAGTTCGTATTCGACGATTTTTGTAATGACAGGATCCACACTACCCCAATCATTGTGACCAAACTGTAAGGCTCTATTTTTTAGAGACAAGGGTGAGAGAGCCGAAAGATCCGGCGCAGATTCCGGTAGTTCGTGTTCTCCTTCCAGCGTATCATCGTAAAAGGTGACCCTTTTAGTATACGCATAGACGCCCTCAAACATGCTCAAAAAATGCGAAAAAAGCTCGGCCAGCGCATTGTACATTTCCTCGTTTTCTGAACGTTTCAGATTGTTGAACTCGCCATCAATTGTCGTCCTTCCCGTATCGTCAATCAATGTGAATCTTCAAAGGGTCGACCCCACGCGTCCTTTTTTGGGGGCGTTTCGGGTTTATAGCCAGTGTTATCATGCGCGAAAAGTGAGGGGTGAACCAAATCACGGACAATCTCGCCCGAACCCGGATGGTAATCAGGTTTACTTTATAATAGGGCTTGGAATCCTCCTTGGAGCGCCTCCTTTAGCTCTGTCGGTATAGCGTCTCGAAAACAAACGCCATCGGGCATTTCATTTTTTTGATGATCTTCCGAGCGCGTTTAGCGAAGGGCGCTCTTGTATATACAACCAATAGTCGAGGGGGAAATTCCTCTCCTTTCCGTCGATGTTAACGACGCGTTTTTCGTTATCGATTTTCACAACGCGGCCGACTTCCCCATCGTCGGTCTCACCCAAGACGGAAGAATTCATGACGTATCGAAAAGTTTTCCCCAAATGCCCAGTGCGAAGTGAATCACAGGGAAGAGATTGCATCATTGACCAGAGTTTCCTGCCCTCGCTTATCCCCAATAAATGTGAAAAATGCACAATGTTCTTCGGAGGTGGATGTACCGGTTCGTCTACCCAATACATGGATTTAGATTTTGGCCCATGTGGAAAAAAGGGCAAATGCCACCCCGTTCAAATCGATAACGCATTTGTCCTGAGCAAGGTGTTTGTCCCACAAAAATGTGTGTCCTGCGTTCATTTAAAATTCAGCTTAATCGCTGGCTTCACATGCTATGAAAATGTCGATCCGAGTTTATGGAAAGGGAAAACGCTTGATTGGGACCTTTGGTATCCTGAGTTTCCGAACATTCAATATCGCGATTGTTTTTTATCTCAATCTTTATTCGAGGCAATTTCTAAAAAAAAGGAAGTGTTGGCGATCAAGTTATTTAGATCAATTAATCCGGGAACCTCGATTAAAGATGGTCGCGATGCTTACGCCTTTTTACATCGATATTTTTTAAGCGATGAGTCCGATTCAGAGGATTAGGAAGCGAGATCTTTGTTGATTTTCTTCGTTGCTCGCTCAACAAAAGTGTCTGGATTTCGTGGAATACGCGGCGCGCCAGCAACCATTTCCAAACAATCAAAACGCTGATTTCCCTTTAAATACCAACCAGGTAAATAGGCGGTCGAGACAAATCCGAGTTCAAGTAGATCTACATAAGCCTGAACGTGGTTGACCGGAAGAAAAAGGCGAATATCCATCACTCCTTTTCCTCGAACTTTTTTAACAAAGCTTCGAATAACATCAATGGGTTGGGGTCCCGTCGAACTTTCGATACTGACAAAGTTGCTTTCAGAATGAAAGGTGGGCCAAATACGACCCAAATCCATGGGAGCTCCCGTTCCCCGTGGAGCACCGACAGGGTAGTTTTTAGGGTAAGGGACTGAGTTTTGCTCACCCACCAACGCATCCACAATTCGAGATGCAAAAGGGAGCCGAGTGATAACATTGTCAGGTGGGTGAATTCTGGCAGATTCTTTGTGATGCTCAAAGAAACCCATCAATAATTCGGCGTCATCGGCACTTCTTGCATTCGGCAAAATTCGATAACCCCAGCAGGACGCTCCCACATTTCGCGCTCTTTTGAATCCCATTTCAGAATTCGCTCGAAAAAATGTCAATCCGTATCGTTTTCCGCCCAGACGCCGTAGCCCCTCGAACAAAGCGCGTCCAACTTGACCTCGACCTTCGGCAGACTCTACCGATAGGGAACCAATTTCAAAGGACAAGTTCCAGTCTGAAGGAAAACCAATTCCACATCCTAAAATATCACTCCCATCGGATGCGATGAGCACAGATAGTTCATTCTCTCGAAGCAAACGAGATATTGACTGCTCGGAGAACATTTCAGGGTGGGGAAAGGTTTCGTCGTGTGTTCTGCGAAAGAAAGTCGCGATGTGAGGAGAATGGTGTTCTTTGGCGAGCGTAAGTTTCATTTTTCAGGCGACATATGATTTTTACGATCATCCTTGTTTCGTATTATTTGTCAATCTTAGACTTAAAAGGTTCCGCAAGAAACTATTTTCCTGTTTTTATTCAACCCTTTGCAAGAAAGCCTGAAACAAGTTTTCAAAAGGGCCGAATAAGAGGTCGGCGAACCTAGGCGTCATTGTTTACAGAACTTTTACTTTTGGGAGACCTTTTTGGGAGTCCCGAAAATTCAGGAGAGGATGAGATATAAATTTGAACAGGAGGGAAGACGCGCGGAGACTTTGTCACCACGTGTTTTAAATGGGGGTCAGACATTGAACCCCGTGGAGTTGCGCCTGCGAAGGCTCGATTCCGCTAAATTCCTAGCTTTTCGAGAGGAAGGCAAAAGGCTCAATGGTGATAGTTGGTGTTTTTACCACTATCGATATCAGCGATGGCTGAAACGGATCCATCCGTTCGTGAACGGATGGATCCTCCTTTTGGATATAATAGAGATGGGGAAGGAGGAAATTTTGGGTTAAATAAATCCACAGGGTAATCAATCACCTTCTCAAACTTAAAATCGAAATTTTACAAAGGGACCTTGATGTTGAACACCAAGTTCAAGGCTCAGCGGCTCGGTTTCGGTGCCTAAATCCGCAATAATCAGCGAGAGGCCCAAAGCAGATGCTACCGCCCCTATAGAAAGTCCGTAAAAAATAAACTGCCGTGTCTCCAGATCACTGCGTAATTCATCGTACTCGATTTGGGTCGTCATCGAGCGCCCCTCGCTTTCTCGAACAAAAGATTGTGGTAAATCTTCTGATAAAAAATCGGTGATAGCACTTCCGATAAGACCAGCACCGATCCCTAAACTCAACACCCCCCAACTCGTCATGCTCCATCCTTTCTCAGGAGGAACGTAGAAATTATCGGCAAGAATCGCGTTCGTAACTTTTTTGGCATTGGAAGAGAGCGAGCGAAGATCGTTTAGCGATTTTTCGATCTCGCCGATCTCTAAAAAAACGATCGCACGGTTACACAAATAGATGGATTCAGGTGCCAAGGAAATCGCGCGATTAAAGGCCTCGATGCTCTCTCTATACCTTGCCTCGCCGTACAATTGAACGGCATTTTGATAGAACACCCCCGCTTTTTCGGTTGTACCTTCTTCATTTTGCTTTGCTGTTTTTTTTTCTACGGTATCGTCGGCTGTTTGCCCCAAAAGAGTTGAAGGAAAAATATTAAAAGTAGAAATTGCATGGGTTGAATTTACACAGGGATCGTCTCGGACTCAACATCGTTTTCG
>JALSKP010000018.1 GCA_026988815.1 Myxococcales bacterium
CATTCTCTTTTTACAGCTAAATTCTCAAATCCTTCTCCCGAACTCGCTGCTTTCTACGGTGTGACCCCCGACGCGGCCGGCAGAATTATTCGTGACGATGGTCACCATAGCGGTATCCTAACTCAGGCCAGTTTCCTTGCCGCCCATTCCTCAGAAGAAAAATCAACAGCCGTGTATCGTGGCTTGGTCGTGATGGAAAATATTAACTGTATTCCGCGTCGTGCTCCCGGTCCAATTACCGAAGTCATCGCCGAGGACCCCGCAGATTCCTTGCGCGATCAACTCACCACGATCACCTCGCCGGCCGGTTGCCAAGGCTGCCATAAGGTTATCAATAATATTGGATTTGGCTTTGGGCATTATGATCGTGTGGGCCGATATCGAGAAATGGATAACGGACACGAGGTCGATGATAGCGGCGAGGTGTTTATTTGGAACGAAAGTGTGACCTTCAAAGGGACCGCTGAGTTGGCCGAACTCCTCAGCGAGCGAGAAGAGGTGCACATGTGTTTGACGAAAAGCTGGTTTGAATACGCGATGGGTCGACGATATGAAAAAGCCGATGAAGTGTCGTTAAGCGCCGTAAACCAAGCCTATAATACTTCAGGAAAAAATATTCGCGAACTCATGCTAGCTATCGTTAAAACCCCTTCCTTCCAACATCGACGCCTTCCTGTCGACGAATAAAAAAACCATTACCTAAAATATGGGAAAATTATCTTCCCATTTTAATGAGAAATAAAATGAAGTTCGCCTTAGTATTGTTCCTATATTGCCTAAGTTTTGTTAACTGCGGTGAAAAAGAGGTCGGGTGTCAAGACGACGCCGACTGTCGTTTCGGACGCGTTTGTGTTCAAAATAGTTGCATCGGGGAAGTGGAATTAAACGAGGGAGATAACAATTCTAAACCCCTTACTCAAAGACCAAGGGGCAGCAATAACAACCCGATTTGTAGGGACTATTTCGATTGCCCCTCCGATATGGCCTGCCATATCGGGTCCGACGCTGCTATCTCTTGTCGATTCATAGAGGACGCCGTGGTCAGTGAAATCGATACCACGGCCGATAGATGTTCGATCGTTTGGGAATGGAATGTTGAGGGTCGGGCGACCTATGTTTGCCAACCTGTCGGATCAACGAGGACAGAATGCGTGTGTACTTCGACTGTTGAAGGTGCTCGGAAAACCACATTCATCGTGGAGCGCAGTAATGCCTGTACCGACCCCGTCGAGATTGAGAACAATATGAATTTATTTTGTCGAACGGCGTTACGCGACACGCTAGACGAAGGGTCATGATTTAATTTAGTAAGTTTCGATACTATTATTTTGAGGCAAAAGATCAATGGTTTCCAATTTTTCAAAGGGATGAGGATGACTGAAAAACGATCCGAATACATTATTCGCCTTCGCGCGAAAGCTGGAGACCTTCCCGCAGGCAAGGACCGATTTCTTTTGAGAAAAGAGATTCTTGAACGCGAAGTCGAGGAAGGGAGTTTAGGTACAGGGAAGGGCAATCAGCGATGGATTTTTGACGCACGTGTAAGGTTGGTCTCCGACGCTTTGCGCGCATCGTTCTTTGATGAGGCTTTCTTAGAATTCATCCAAGCTTGGGCAACATTTAATCAACACATAGGGGAGCAAGATTTCGAGTTGTACCGTAAAGCGATGATGGGCCTTTTCGGTTGGTCTGTTGAGTATGTCTCTTATCGCTCGAAGATTTCTCGTTCACAAATCGATGTTCTTTTTGACGAGTATGAGTTAGGCCTCAGGGAATCAGGATTGAGTTTTTCGCCGCTATATAAAAGGAAAGCTGAGGTTGCGATGGAGCTTGGCGATCTCGAAGATGCTAAAGTTGCCTACCAAAAATTTGATTGCATACGCCACGAGTACACTGGCTGCGAAGCTTGTGTGGTTAATTTTGATGTGCACTATCAGAACTATATTGGGCGATTTGACCGAGCGATTGTGGCGGCGGAGGTCGCCTTGTCGGGCAGATTGTCTTGCGATTCCACTCCGGTTTTTACATACATCAAGTTGGCAAATGCGTCGTTAAGGACCGCAGATCCGAGAGGGGTGGGGTGGTTCGAGGACGGTTGGAAACGCCTTGATTTTGCCGAGATGGATCCCCTTCATAAATTCTATTTCGTGTTTTCTGTGGCACATAACATGGAAGAAAAAAGCGATAGACTTTTTCATCGCCTTGTTGAAGGTCATCTCAAAACGAGAGATGATTACGATAAGCTGATGTTTGCGAACGCGGCTTGCGTGTTCTTTGAAAAAAAAGAAAAGAAAGGTCAAGAATTTCTCTTTCCATCATCGTTATTTGAGGCCGTGCACATAAAGAATCCCTCTCCTGCTTATCTTGCTCAATACTTTTCTAAACTGGGTGAGGGCCTTTCAATGTCTTTTGATCGTAGAAATAAGAACACCTATATTTCGGCCCGATCTGCGGAAATGAAGAAGATGCTAAGTGCGATCTAGCACCTTAGAATTTACATTTGAAAATGGCTAATTTCCCTGAAGAACGTTAGTATGATCTGCAAAGTCTTATTATGCGAGTTAAGTGTGTTCAAATATATTTTCGTTGTGTTTCTCATGAGTTGTTCTTCTCAAACCCCGGATCAAGCATTCGATCTCGGTGTTGCCAAGGATACAAGGACGTCCAAGGATACTGGAAAAGATAGCTCAACTGATGTGACGACAAAGGATAGTGGTCAAGACCTAGGGGTCAAAGATGCCAATATGGGCGATGGCGGAAAAAGTGATGCCACCAGCGACGTGTCGATGGATGTGACAACAGATCTCACGATGGATGCCGATGTTAGTGAGCCCGAATGTGAATACCCGGCGACGAGGGTGTGGGTCGCCGAAGAAGTGCAAGGCGATAATATGGCGCCAGCCTTCCTTTCCGACATTGTCGATCCGGTCTTTGGAACGACGATTACGCGAATTACCAATGGAGGCGAGTACCAGCATTATTCTAAAACACAGCCGTGGAATGCGGACGCAAGTCTAATATTTATGGGTAACGGTAGGCATGTCATTGTGGACGCTACCTCTTTTGTGGTGTTGAACAAACCTAACTCACCGACAGGTGAACGGCGTTGGTCAACCCAAGAACCTGACAAAATGTTTCACTTAGGCGGCACACAATTCATGACTTATAGTCCCTCCCAAGACATGGATAGCTTACTTTACGATTTCGCAAACGAGGGTTGTGAGGTGATTCGATTAGGACCTTGGGAAGGGAATCTATCTATCGATGATAAGAAAGTTGCGTTTGCCTGTAAGGTTGGCGCAGACCTTAAAGTAATCGTTTACGATATCGAAAATGCATCGATTCAAGCCCGTCGAACCTTCCCTGGAATGTGGGGCGACGCAAATTTGGATTGGTTGTCGGTTTCTCAGTCCGGAAAATATGTGGTGATGAATTGGCGAAATATGGGAATGAGATCCTACGATGCTGAAACGATGAATGACCAAAAAATGCTCGCTGGGGCGGGGGAGCATGGCGATCTTTGTGTAGATGAAAATGGTAAGGATGTTTACGTTCAGGTCATCTGCGGTGGGCACCCAGACCGCGGCGAAGCCGGTATCATGTCCTACGATGTTGAGACCGGCACGAAGACGACCTTGCTTCCTAATGCTTATACTTGCACCGGTCATATTTCTTGTCGTAATTATCGTCGTCCTGGATGGGCCTATGTTTCGTCGAATTACCACCATGAAGCATTTGCGGTCAAACTTGATGGGAGTCGAAAGGTTCAGGGTTTCGCTCATATGCACCAAAAAGGAGGTTTCGAACCTTTTGCCGTGCCTTCGCCAGATGGATGTAAGATGATGTTTGCCAGCGATTGGGCTGGGCAAGATGCAGCCTACGTTTCTATTAAAAAGTAAAGAAAGATACTATATATGCTGTATTTTCGGATAAGGATGGATTAGGTTGATGAAGGTATGAAAGATATTGAAGTTTACGAAATGCGAAGGGCACAAGTCTTGGATTCAAGAGCGCGATATGTGCGTGTTTACGATCCTTTTCTACGTTGTGAAAACGGTAGTTTTGTGGAGTGTAAACAAGGCGAAAAAATAGAGGTCGGAAGAATTCTCAAACAGGTCGGGGAACAACGTTTTGACGTTGATCTGTTAGGCGCGATTTTGGAAAACGGTCCTGTCGAACTGTCGTTGTTAGGACTGGAATGGGGAGTTGACGATAGTGTAAATATGTTTACTAAACTGCGCTGGTCAGAAGGTCTTCTGTCCGAGGATCATGAGTATGAATTAGATGGTGTGATAAAGACAGGCCTGTTGCCCATTGATACTTTGGCGCCCATCGTTAGAGGTGCCAGCCACCTTGTATTCTATGAGGAGGGAAGGGCCTTTGACCCCGACGGATTGATCAAAAATTTGCTATCTCATTTTCAATTTCCGATTGGCTATTCTTGTCAATCGAATTTCCCAGCGTTTACGAATCAAGACTTTCATGAGTCTAAACAATCGAAAATGTTTTTGGATGATCTACCGGGTGAGGATAGCAATTTGGATATTTTTTCTTTCTTTACTCGGCGGGCCGATGTGGTCTTTGTCAACACACGTTATACACCAACTTTTTCTAAGGCGTTGGAGGGCTTCGAAAGCGATCGAAATCCGACCTCGACCGTGTTGGCATTTGTGAAAACACCTATGGATGTTTTTCCGATAATCGAATCGTTGAACTTTGGTAATACTGAGGCGATTTGGGTCATCAATGCTGAAGGCGTGTTAGATCCAGGACGCACTCGAACTCGGATTTTAGAAGGCGATAGTCAGCGCGCGAAAATGATGGCAGCCATTCACGATTATAAGGAGGAGAAGTTTGAGGCGGACCTGCTCGGTGAGCCCTTCGAAATGGAGCTACCCTACCCAGAGTTATGGGAACCAACTTTCTGAAATGGCGCCTTCCGCAGAGGACTCGTGAAATAGCGCGATATCGCCGCCCCTATTGTTTGAGCTGCAACGAAATTCTCGAATGGCCGATAAAGGAGGTGTTCGTAACTTCTTTTACCATAGGGGAATCCATGACTCTGCCGAATCGGCACCTTCCAAATCAAATTGTCCATCTCACTCGCCGGACCAGCCAACGGCAATTTCTCAGACCCGACAAAAAGGGAATCACTAAAAATGACCTGGGTTATCTTTTTGCGCCTTGGTGAAGTTTGCCGATCCATCGTACCACATCGACCAGCCAC
>JALSKP010000019.1 GCA_026988815.1 Myxococcales bacterium
TTGATGATTGTTAGTGCGTTACTTATACTTGGCGTTTTTGTTGAGCCTCTTTGGAATATTCGACTAGAGGCCCCCCAATATCCCATTCCTTTAGGACTCGATATTCATATTAATAAATTTGAGGATGAGCGTCCTTATGATTTAAAGAATATCAACCTGCTCAATCATTATGTTGGGATGAAAGCGATTCCGGACAAAATGAAAGAATTCGAATATTTTCCGATCGGTATTATAATTCTTTCTATTCTTGGTTTTTTAGTCGCAATTTTCGCCAAGCATCCGAAATGGTTTTTGGCGTGGTTTCTTCTTATCGTGGTGGTCGGTAGTGCTGCTATGTATGATTTCTATCTATGGGAATACGACTTTGGTCATCATTTAAACCCAAAAGCGATTATGAATTTCAAGAATCCGGACGGAACGCCGATGACTTTCCAGCCGCCCGTATTTGGAACCAAGCATATCTTGAATTTTACAGCTCATTCTTATCCACGAAATGGCGCCTTCATGTTGGTTGCCGGTATTGGTCTGTCTCTTATTTCCTATTTTGTCGGACGCTTCGAATTTTCCAGAAAGCAGAAAGGGTGATGAACATGGGTTACGCAAATCGTATGAAATTTACGCTTCTTTTGTTGACCCAACTTTTTGTATTCAGTTGCGCGGTCGAAGCAGAAGATATTGAATTTGGACATGATGCATGTCATTTTTGTAAAATGAATATCGTTGATAGCGAGCACGCCGCTCAATTGGTTACCACCAAGGGCAAACAGAAAAAGTTTGATGCTATCGAATGTTTGGTCAATAGCATCGCCGATGATGCCAACGAACCCGCTATTATTTTGGTGTCTGATTATGGTCATCATCGACGCGTAGATGCTAAAAGCGCAACCTATCTCGCGAGTAAAAAGCTCCGTAGTCCTATGGGCGCAAATCTATCCGCATTTTCAACAAAGGAAAAAGCGGAGGCGGCGCAAAAAGAATATGGTGGAAAGATTTACAGTTGGGAGCAAGTTAGAACCAGAAAGTGGCGAGTCGTTCCGTGAAGCATGCGCTCGCTGGATTCTTTTTTTTAGCTTTCGTCTTTTTTGCCCCCACGATATTTGCGTCACCGACGCGGGTTTGCCAAACCTGTAAAAAGCGGACAATTGGTGAGGCCATTCGTCAGGCCCAACCCGGCGACGAAATTCTTATCGCCAAAGGGGTGTATTACGAAAAAGGATTGATCATCGATAAAGCGCTAACGCTTCGCGGTGAAGAGGGCGCGGTCATTGATGGAAGCGGGAAGGGCGACAAAACCATTCTCCGAGTTGAGGCGAATAAGGTCACCATCGAAAATATCATTTTTCGAAATGTGACGAAAAATCATGTCAAAGATCTTGCTGCGCTAAAAGTTCATAAGGCACGCAACTTCGAGATACTCAATAGCACTTTCGAAAATGTATTTTTCGGTATCATGATCGAAAAATCTAAGAAGGGACGAATCGAAGGTAATCGCGTGTCGAGCAAGGCAATTAGTCAGGGGAATTCTGGCAACGGAATTCACGTTTGGCATAGTTCAAAAATAGACATCAGAAAGAACGAAGTCTGGGGAGTAAGGGACGGCATTTACCTCGAATTCGTGAAGAAGAGTAAGATCATAGACAATAAAAGTCATCACAATCTTCGCTATGGTCTGCACTTCATGTTCTCCAACCACGACGAATATATTGGTAACGAGTTTTACAAAAATGGTGCCGGTGTGGCGGTCATGTTTTCGAAATTTATTCTGATGCGTAAAAACTATTTCCACGATAATTGGGGGAGCGCATCCTATGGTTTGCTCCTCAAAGAAATATATGATGCCGATATCGAATATAACGTCTTCGAGCGGAACACGATCGCTATCAACACCGAAGGGTCCACGCGAATCAATGCGAGAAATAATCGTTTTCTGGCCAATGGATGGGCGTTGAAAGTTGCTGGCGCTTGCTACAAAAATATTTACACTAAAAACGATTTTATCCGAAATTCCTTCGATTTGTCTTATAATAGTAAACTGAATGACAATTTATTTTTAGGGAATTATTGGGGAAGCTATACCGGCTACGATCTCGATCGTGACGGAGTGGGTGATGTCGATCATCGTCCTGTAAAACTTTTTTCCTACATTGTGAATAAAACACCAGAGTCGATAGTTCTTTTACGCAGCCTATTCGTGGATATTATCAATTTTTCCGAGAAGGTGTCGCCCGTATTTACACCCGACGAGATAGTCGATAGTAAGCCCGCCATGCGAGAGAATAATGCTAAGCTTTGAAAAACTTCACAAATCCTTCGGTAAACTCCACGTTCTCCAAGGTCTTGATCTTGAAATCTCAGAAGGCGGTGTCTTCGCGATTTTGGGTCCAAATGGATCGGGAAAAACGACGCTCATAAAAAGTGTCTTGGGGATGGTCATTCCCACCAGTGGTAAGATTCTCCTAGACGGTGAAAACGTCATCGGAAAATGGGAGTACCGCGAAAATATAAGCTACCTTCCACAAATCGCCAACTTTCCGGCCAATATGAGTGTCAAAGAACTCATCGAAAGTGTGAAAGGTCTACGCCAAAAAAAAAGCAATGAGCACGATCTTATCGCGCTCTTTGAGTTGGAACCTTTTCTAGACAAGAAGCTCAGCAACTTGTCTGGTGGAACCAAGCAGAAGGTCAATATCGTCCTCACCTTTATGTTCGAATGTCCCTTGATTATTTTAGACGAACCTACCACCGGTCTTGATCCTCTTTCGCTCGTCAAACTTAAACGCATTATTGCCGACGCTAAAGATGCAGGAAAAACGATTTTAGTAACCACGCATATTATGAGCTTGGTGGAAGAAATTGCCGATGAGATCGTCTTCCTGCTTGATGGTGTTATTTATTTCCAAGGTAGCCTGGCCGAAATTGAAGAACAAACCGAACAGTCCTCTTTGGAACTTGCGATCGCTTCGATCTTGGAAAAGGAAAAAGCATGATTCGTATTCTAAAATTTAGTTTCGCAGATCTTGCCAGAAGTCGGTGGAGCTACATCTACTTCGCCTTTTATTTAGTACTTGGGTTTACCTTACTTTTTCTTAACGAAAGTTTAGGAAAGGCGATAGTAACGCTCATTAACGTGATTATCGTACTCACGCCGCTTATCGGAACGATGTTCGGCACGATGTATTATTATAATTCAAAAGAATTTACCGAGCTTCTCTTGGCACAGCCCGTCAAGCGCTCGACGATATTTTTAGGACAATATTTAGGCTTGTCCTTATCCTTATCAGGGAGTTTGGTCGTCGGCTTGGGGATTCCATTTTTCGTATACGGCATTACTAAATCTGGCGAAATATGGGACTTTGGATTGCTTTTGGTCGCGGGATTTTTCCTGACCTTTATCTTCGTCGCCCTCTCTTTTAATATTGCCCTGAGCAACGAAAATAGAATCAAGGGCTTCGGTTATTCTATCCTCATGTGGTTATTCCTCGCCGTCATTTATGACGGCCTATTTCTTTTGTCACTGATGGTGTTCAACGACTACCCCCTCGACAAAGCCTCACTCTTTGCGACCGTGCTTAATCCTATTGATTTGGCGAGGATTTTGGTTCTTCTAAAACTCGATATCTCGGCACTCTTGGGATATACGGGGGCGGTGTTTAGAAAATTCTTTGGAACCCAATTGGGACTTGTAACCTCTTTTACTATTCTGATTTTATGGGTTGTGTTACCTGTTTTAAGAATTGTCCGAAAAGCAAAAAAGAAAGATTTTTAACAACTGTGGGCGCCCGCGGGTCGCCCATACGAATTTGATTCACAAGATCGGTAGCAATTGCTTTGATCGGGATCGCAGCGGTTGTTTGGCACCCAAAGGGTACAGAAAAAAGCCGCCAGAGACGTCTGGCCTGAAACGAAACAACAGCGTTGCTGGGTACACAAATTAGGAAATATTTTGGAGCGCGCAGCCTGCCCTTGGGGTACAAAGTTCCTAAACGAAGCCAGCCGCGGGCCAAACAAATGTTGCATCCCAAGGGCACTTCTTTCAGGGCGCACGAAATTATGACGGCGGAGTCGAAAGAAAATGCACAAGAATCGATCAAAGATTTCGAAGAAATGTATGAAGACAAATATCCTAAAGCAGTAAATAACCTTACTAAAGACATCGACCGATCATTAACCTTTTTCGACTTCCCAGCCGCGCACTGGAAACATCTCCGGAGCACAAATGCGATCGAATACCCCAACGCAGGCTACGCGCTCCGCAGTTGCAAGGGTCCGTTTGCGTCAACGGGTTAGCAAAGGAGCTGGAAGTCGAATTAAGGCCCTAACGATGGCTTTCAAATTCTTGGATATGGCAGAAAAGCGTTGAAGAAGAATCAGTACGCCACATTTAGTCAAAGAAGTATTAAGTAACGAAACTTACGAAAATGGAGTCAAGGTAGATGCCGCTTAACTTATTAGATCCCCAACATTTGACATTATCTCGCGCTTATCGCAGAATCAATTCTCTCAAAAAAAGTTTTCTGGCCAATGGTCTTCTCCCAAAATATTTTCTTCTTGGGATTCCTATAAAATTATAGTAGCTCTTTTCTCAAAGAGACCCGATGGAGGATACAATGAAAGGCCAAAATAGATTCGCCCTGATAATCATCGCCCTCGTGTTGCCAACATTCCAAGCTTGTGGATGCAATGGTGGTAATGAGAGTGGAGTCGAAGTCGTTCCTTTCGACGATGTACAATTTGAAATTTGCGACGATGAGGAGGACAACGATGATGATGGAAGAATCGATTGTTTGGATACCCAGTGCCAACGTTCCACGCATTGCCGATTTGAACCCCCTTCCCCCAAAGACCTTGCTCCGAAAACCGACGCTTTGGGCATTTCGAGCTTTTGGGAATCCAATCGCTTTTTGGTCGAAGGCGACCAAGCGATTGTTCGAAACGTTGCGCTGAGGCGACTTCAGAAAAATAGTGTCTCCGTTATCCGGGCTCGCCTCATTGACCACGATGACCACCCCCTTCCCGGAGTACGCGCCAATATCGTTAATCACCCCGAATACGGATATACCTTTACTCGGGCAGACGGAGAGGTAGACTTTTTAGTAAACTCAAATACTAAGCTTATCCTTCGCTTTGATGACGACGACATGCTCCCCGTTGATGTCGCGTTTCGTCCTTCCCCGAACACCTACGAAATCGGAAGAGAGGTTGTGCTAAGCAAACTCGATACTCT
>JALSKP010000020.1 GCA_026988815.1 Myxococcales bacterium
GAGCGGGGTAGTAGCCAAGAATATAGTGGGTCGGCAGGGGCTTTTGAACAGATGTAAAGGTCGCGCCAGTCGTAAAGGCGTTAAGTTTCTTTTTTTCCTTCGGTGTGGAGGCGATTTTTGCAAATGATGCTTTTACACGTTCTAGAAGATCCGCCGCATCGAGATTTCCAACAACAACAAGAAGGAGAGACTTATTATTCAACATTTCACGCTGTCTTGAAATGAGCTGTGATCTAGTAAACGAATTTACTGATTTTGCATTCCCATTCAAGTGGAATCGGTAAGGATGATCTTTGAAAAGGAGTTCCTTCACAGCTTCACTTACTTGGCTATCGGGCGACTCCCCGCGGTTTGCAATACTTGCAAGTTGTTGCTCGCGGGTGAAAGTGATTTCATCTTCGGGCATGGCTGGCTCCATTACCGATTGGACAAATAGTGGCCATGAGGCGTCGATGTTTTCGGCGAGTGTTCGTAATCCGTATCCACTATAATCGGGATCGGAGAAGCTGTAGACACTCGCTCCGATGCCGTCCAAAATTGTATTGAATTCATTTTTGGGTGTGGTCTGGCTTCCGCCATTCACGGCCACCAGCATGGCGAATTGGTCCAAGCCTTCGGTGGATTCGTTCACGCCTGCAACGCCTCCGTCCAAGTAGAGTCGCGCTGCAACCACGGGGTTGTTGGGTGTGTTTTTATGGATCAGTGTGAGGTTACCAATTTGGTAAGATTTGATGCCATTTTTTTGGTCACCTACGGAGACGGCTGGAGGTTTTTCAAGGAGCTCAAGAGGTGCAAGATTGAGGTCTTCAACCTTAACAGATGCGTCACTTTTCTCTTTATCGCTGTGCGTAAAACGCGCTGGATTAGCCGAACAAGAAAAGGAAAAAAGAGTGACAATAGCGATGCTTTTAATAAATAGATTCATGTTAATTCTCCACACTTTCAACGCGTTTTTGGAAATCGGCTAATGTTATTCCGAGTTCGTTAGCGTGCTTTTCTGAAATCAATAATGAGGCAACGAAGAACTTTCCGTTGATATATTTGTTTACATAATTGTTAATATCTTCGCGCGTTACTGAGCGTAGATTTTTGATATAATTTCGATAATAATCAAGACCGGCAGTAGCCCACCAGAATGACACTGTTTGTGCGTAGGTGCTCGTTTTTTCACGAGAGTATAAATCTTCGATGGCTAGAATTTTCTTCGCAGCATTTAGTTGGGCATCCGTGTAATAGTCGGGGTCGGTTAATTTTTTAAGTTCTTTACGAATGAGTGGAATAGATGTTTTTAACTTATCAGGTTTCATCTGCGAAAATACAGAAATCGGACCTGTCGTTTTTTGCGTATAGTAAGAAATGCCTGCTCCTAAGGTTAGGCCGTTCTCGATAAGAGATTTGTAAAATTTACTGGTCGGCTGTTGAAGGATGTATGAAAGTACATCGGCGGCAAAAGTCGCTTTGGGATCATCAGTAACGGAGGGACCGTGCCAGCTCATTTGGAAAGTAGGCATCTTTACGTCTTTTTTAACAATCGAGAATTGATTTTTAGGAAGGGCGGGATGTTTGAGAACAGGATGTGCTAAGAAAGGGTCTTCTCCTCTTTTCCATGATGAAAAAATCTCACTGGCAAGACCGAAAGCGGTCGTTGGGTCCACGTCGCCGGCAATCACTAAAGCAGAGTTGTTTGGCACGTAATAGGTTTCTTTCATTTTTTTCATCTGCTCGATAGTAGCGCCGATGATCGTTTTGCGGTCTCCCAAAGAATCTTTGCGTGAAGGATAGGCGTGCCAGAGGAACGCGTCGGTAGATTGTCCTAACCAATAATAAGGATTGGACTCGTTTCTATCCACTTCGCCTAGAACGACTTTCTTTTCTTTCTCAAATTCGTTTGCGTCAAATTTTGGCGTTGAAATCGCAGCGAGCATGAACTCCAAACCTGACCGTAAATTGGATGAAGGCATCGTATAAAAATAATTAACGCGTTCGACCGAGGTCGTTCCGTTGAACTCCATTCCGAGCTGGCGTACTTTTTTCATATACGATTCTTGATCGGGGAACTTTTCGTTTCCCTTGAAAAACATATGTTCGTAAAGATGACTCAAACCGTTCAGGGCTGGCGTTTCTGTAAAAGCACCGTTTTTTACACAGATTTCGATCGTCACCAAAGGAACGTTTGAGTTCGGGATGACAATGATTTCCAAACCATTTGGGAGTTGCTTGTTAACGATCTTCTGCGCAAAGGCCTCGCCGCTCAGAAGGACGAAGGTCACGACAATAAATAGGGTGCGAATGTATGGGTTCACTGGATTCCTCGTTGATTATTCCAGTTTAACTAACATAATGTTTGAACGGAAAAAACACGTTTTTGGCGTCTCACAAATTTCATTTGAAACCTCGGCAAAATTCGTGAATCTTACCCCAAAGATTAGGATTCAAGATTAACGAAAGTTATGGTCCTATTCTTCGAAACCAGGCTAAAGTAATAGTAATACCCAAACCCCAACCCATTATGAACCACCAGAAAACAACTGTTCTTGACCTCGGAACGCCCGAAGAAAAACGGTCCGAAATCAAAGCCTATTTTAATGCCACTTTTGACATTTATGAAGAACTCTTCACGAGTCTTAAAAATGATGATGCCTACTACGTCAGAGCCGAACCTCTTCGTCATCCCTTAATTTTCTATTTTGGGCACACTGCGACCTTCTACATCAATAAATTGGTTGTTTCTAAATTATATGACCAAAGGGTTAATGAGGGGATTGAATCCATTATGGCCATCGGTGTGGACGAAATGTCATGGGACGATCTCGATAAAACCGACTACCAGTGGCCAAGCATCAATGAGGTTCAAACCTATCGCGATCACGTCCGAGACATTGTTAACCATCTTATCGATACGATGCCGCTTCGCGTTCCTGTCCAGTGGGATGATCCTTTTTGGGTTATTATGATGGGTATCGAGCACGAGCGTATTCATCTTGAAACATCATCGGTCCTCATTAGGCAAACGAATATCGATTGGGTTCAGCCGATTCCTGGTTGGCCGATTTGTGAAGATAGAGACCTCGCGCCCGATAACAAGCTTCTTGAAGTGCAGGCCGGTACCGTTCTTCAAGGACGCACCCACCCATCCCATACTTACGGTTGGGATAATGAATTTGGCCAGCAAAAAAACGAAATAAAAACCTTTAAGGCGAGTAAATTCTTAGTATCCAATCGTGAGTTTCTGGATTTCGTTCAGGATGAAGGATATGAAAATAAAAAGTGGTGGTCCCTGGAAGGCTGGAGTTGGAAAGAATTTCGATCCGCGAAACACCCCCCATTTTGGATCGAAGACGAGGAGGAAATGTGCGGATATCGTTATAGAACGATGTGCGAGGAAATCGCGATGCCCCTAAATTGGCCCGTCGATGTCAACTTCCTGGAAGCCAAAGCTTTTTGTAATTGGTTAAGTGAAAAGAAAGGGAAACGTTTGAGACTGCCCAGTGAGCCAGAGTGGTATCGCCTTTACGAAAGTGTCGAACTTGAGTCTCATTCCGCCTGGTTGAGTGCTCCTGGGAACATCAACTTGGAACACTTCGCCTCCTCTTGTCCTGTTGATATGTTCATGACCAATGATTTTGGTGATGTGATTGGAAATGTTTGGCAATGGACCGAGAGCGCCATTGACGGATTGGAAGGGTTCAGGGTTCACCCCGCCTACGACGACTTTTCTGTACCAACCTTCGATGGAAAACATAATCTGATAAAAGGCGGAAGTTGGATTTCGACCGGAAACTCGGCACTTGCAGAAAGTAGATACGCGTTCCGTCGCCACTTTTTTCAGCACGCAGGGTTTCGATATGTAGAATCGGATAGGGATGTTGTGCAAGATTTCAACGTTTACGAAAGCGATGAATTGATAGCGCAGTATCTTGAGTTCCACTACGGTGATAATTACTTCGGCGTCCCGAACTTTCCCAAAGCTTGTATCGACATTATTAGTAAATACCTCAACGATTCCAGGGCACGGGCGTTTGACTTGGGGTGTGCCGTTGGACGATCAAGTTTTGAACTCGCGCGCTATTTTGACCATGTGGACGCCCTAGATTTCTCGACGCGTTTTATACAAAACGCAATTCATCTTCAGGAGAAAGGTAAAGTCAGTTACATGATTCCCGTTGAGGGAGAAATCAAAGAACTTAAAACCTTCGAGCTAAATTCCCTAGATTTAGACGGAGGGAAGGGGTCCGCAGAGAGTGCGCAAAGGGTCGACTTTACCCAGGGCGATGCGAGCAACCTTCGAGCGAAATACACGGATTATGACCTCGTTTTCGCCGGGAATTTAATTGATAGACTCTACGATCCAAAGAAATTCTTGGAAGATATTCAAGGCAGAATTCGACAAGGAGGACTGCTCGTTATCACCTCACCTTACACCTGGCTTGAAGAATACACCGAGCGATCAAATTGGTTGGGAGGCAAGAAAGTCAATGGCGAGAACGTGAGTACTCTCGACGGAATAGCTGCGGTTTTGTGCGATAGTTTTGATAGCGTCACCGAGCCGATTGATGTGCCTTTTGTGATTCGAGAGACGGCCAGAAAACATCAACATACGATCGCCCAGTTATCGATATGGAGAAAAAAATAACGCTCTCAGCCTTCAAATCTATCACCTCCCGATTGGAAATTTGCTAACGCAGACTTATCCCTTGGACACAAAGTTTACCTGGTAAGCGTGTTTACGATTTAAGCTCTATGTTTGTTCTTTCGTCGTAATTGCGAGCTGAAAAGACTATTTTTTCAAGTCGTAGAGATTGCCTTCAATGAGATCTTCGGCGCTTTGAGCAATTCGAAATCCATCGTGATACAAGGTTTTTGTATCACTCTGATCGGCACTGCGATAATGGGCTAGGATGAGGTAGGGCGATTCAACTGATGTTGGGTCGCCGATGTGTTGAAGGGTTGGAATGTTATGGAGGTCGACAACTTTTTCATACTTTTGGTCCGCGAATTTATGCCATACTTCAACGACACCATCGCCGGTTGTCCATTCGACATGGATGACAAAATCGTTCCAAACACCGGGGCGGATTTTGAATAAATTTTTACTAAATTGATATGCCGTTTCCTCTCCATTGGATGGGGGCGAATAGCAATCGTATCCATTTACATTTCCGGTAAGCATACGAATACCGACCTGGTCTGTGCCGTCCAATTCGAAT
>JALSKP010000021.1 GCA_026988815.1 Myxococcales bacterium
TTATCGGCGAGTTGTTCGTAGAGAGGAACGATCGCTGGGCCGCGTGTTCCTGTGGTTGTATCGAGGGTTATAATTCTCTTGTTTCCGCTATCAACAACGTAAAGTTGCTTACTTTTTTGGTCAAAATGCATTCCACTGGGAACATCTTCGACGCGCAAAAGCTCGCCGATTGCGTATCGAAATACTTTCCCATCGGCGTGGTCATCATTCCCGGGACCGTGGTCGCCGGCAAAATCGACCTTGTCGATGGAACCCGCATCACCGTTAAACAACCAATAAATGTTTTCAGTTTCGTGGGCGATTCCAACGCAAAAGGGCGTTTCGTGAAGCATGTCGAGGTGGGAGCCATTAAGGCCTGCTCCAGGTGCTTTTGCGAAAATATTAAGGTCGGAGGACCACAATGTGGGCCCCATGTAATCGGCGGCTGAATCGAGGTAGTTGCCGGTGCGTTCTTCTCCGCAGGATGCCCAGGTTCCGGTGTCGCCGAAGGCCAGGGCGGAAGGTCGGCGAAGAAAATGCCAGCTGTTAGGATCCTCGCGACGATCCATGTTTTGATCGTCTTTGCCAGGATTACTCAATATCGTGGCGTAGCCGACGAGGGCACCACATCCTGATGGATCGGCTTCCGTGCAGGTGGCCGAAGAACGTTTTCGACGTTGGAGGATCCAAAGCTGATTTTCATCTTCGGGATTGAATTCAAGGTCGCTTGCCTGGAATCCTTGAGCAGGAAGGATTTCGACGAAGGAGACGCTATCGGCTTTTTTCTCGCCGGATCCGATAAGTGTTACAGCTTCTTCGTTTGTTGAATCTGCGCCATCGCTCGCGTCAAGTGAGGTGTCCGTGCTAGATCCCATGTCGCTTGTACTGTCAAAATCGAGGATGAGAATGTTTCCATTATTCTCTTCGGAGTCGACGGAACAGGACATAGCGAGAGCGAGAATTAGAAGTAGGTGTTTCATTTGAATCTCCGGGGATGGGAGGGCATTACCTTTAGATTCACGAATTAGCAAGGTTGTAGTCGGATTGGGAGTTCGTTTAAATCACGCGCGTGGGAGCGAAAAGAGCGTTTGGAAATGAAATATTCTGAATTCTTGAAGTCTAGAAAACTCGCATCGAAATTCGAAAAGTTCTTTTCCTTGGTGTGGCATGAAGCCGACGCGAAAAAGCGTGCGCATGATCAAGTCCCTTCAGGAAAGCCCTCTTTACCTGATTTTGCTCGTGCTCGAATGAACAGAATTAGCGCGTTTCTATATTTTTTATAATAGGATTTGAGGAAGGTGTATATTTTTTCAATTCGCTCCGGTGATGCGCATAAAACCACGACCTTATGGTCTGTATATTTCGATCCGGTCTTAGATTTTTGCGTCAAGAATGAGCTTTTCTGCCGACATCGTTTGACACCTAGGACGCGTTTACGGCGCCTTTTTTCTTCGACCTCGAAAGCTCCAATTTCTGCGATCAACGCGGATTGTAAGTCTTCGATTATAGTATTCGTGTTTACTATTATGTCGTCGCTGAGAACGAATCCATTTTGTCCCGGACACATGATAGATTTTCCCTTTCCCTTGTCTTCCCGGCATACATAGTAGGTTTGCTCTACTCCCCAGTTGGCGGGTTCAATGTGGGGAAGGTTCCAATCAATACTTTTCGCACGTAACCATTTCGAACAGGAGCGATACACAATTTGATTATCTCAGATTTCAGAGTCTCGATATCCAATATCGCTAAGTTGCCAGGCGTGGCCTCGTGCCTCGCCTGGGTCATTCCTTGCAGGTGCCGTAGAAGTATAGTGTGTTTTCAATGTTGGTTTTCGAATTTATCATCCCTGTTTATTTTGCGGCGAGGCGAGGCACAAGGCCACGCCCTACGATTTTTGCGGCGAGGCACAAGGCCACGCCCTACGATTTTTGCGGCGAGGCATAAGGCCATGCCCTACGATTTTTGCGGCGAGGCATAAAGCCATGCCCTACGATTTTTGCGGCGAGGCATAAGGCCATGCCCTACGATTTTTGCGGCGAGGCCAAGGCCGCGCGGTACTCGATTTCTCCAGTCGGATGCCGGTCTTTGTAGGGCGTGGCCTCGTGCCTCGCCTGGGTCATTCCTTGCTGGTGCTGGTTGTTGGTTGGACCAGAACGGCTCGTAGTGCGTGATTCTGCCTCTAACTTCTAAACTAATCGCCAGGTTTACCATCTGAAGGAATTCGGATCCGCGCATATCAGGGTCAATGATACTTGCCTCATACCCAAAGGGCTCAACATGAAGGGCCAATATTTGAATTTTGCAAATGAAGGCAGATCGCGCAAAATAAAGTTAATGGCCTCGCACAGATCTCCTTTTTCATCAGGAATGATGAGTGGCATTTGATTTAATGTGCCTCTTGAAATTTTAACGACTTGATTTGGAATATATCGGTGAGGAAGTGTCATGAATAGCTCCTAAGTTCATGGTACTTCCCTTATCGGCCATGTCGTCATTGTGTTTCAGGAAGGAGGGCTAAGGTTATGTAATATAAGATATTTTTAGATTTTCAGCATTCATAAAAAAATGTGATAGGTTCGGAGTGTGGTAGGCTCGCTTCACTCGAAGAGGAAACATGTCGAAATACATAAAATGGCAATATTTACTCTTCGCCCTGTTTCTTTTTTTCCTTCCTCTCCTCGTAGTAAAGTCGCATATTTATTTCTTTTCTAGAAAGACGACCGTCGATAGCCTTCAGCCAGTCGACGCTGTTGTCGTTCTTGGGACAATTGTAAGAAATGGAACGATATCTCCCCTCATGAAAGAACGTCTTGAGTCCGGGATTACACTCATCGAGAGTGGTATTGCGAAAAAAATTGTTGTTTCCAATACCAAAGATGCAAGTATTGTCATGCGGGCATATCTGATAAACTGCGGGATTGATGAGAGTCTTATTGAATTGGATAGTTCTGCTATTCGAACCGTTGATACCTGTATCCACGAACAAGAAAGGCATCCTGAAAAGCGTAGTTTGATTTACATCTCCCAAGATTATCATCTTCCAAGGGTGGCGTTTCAATGTTGGAGGAAGGAGGTTTCGGGGATCGTTTTTCCTGCTGATTCTTTGCGTGTCGCGAATTCGAATACCCCCTTTTTAACCCTTTTGAAAATCAGATCTTGGCGTCATATTCGCGAAGCCGGGCTGATGTGGGGGACAGTACTACGGAATTAATTGCCCTACTAGAAATCGAAATGCCGTTTGATAGTAAAAGGTTGGGAGGGAGCATGTATAAAAATCTCAGTCTCGACAGACCAAAAACGCTCGTGATACATCTAGGGCTCACGAGGAAAATATGTCGCACAAACCCATTCGAAAAAAAGATGCTCTGGATTATCATGAATTCCCCAAGCCTGGGAAATTTGAAATCTCACCTACTGTCCCACTCGGTACTCAGCGAGATCTCGCACTCGCCTATTCGCCCGGGGTAGCAGAGCCCTGTTTGGAAATCGCCCGCGATCCCGACACTGTATTTAAGTATACTAACAAGGGCAATCTCGTCGCGGTCGTGAGTAACGGCAGCGCAACCTTGGGGCTGGGTAATATTGGACCTTTGGCTTGCAAGCCGGTGATGGAAGGAAAAGCTATTCTTTTCAAACATTTGGCAGGCATTGATACCTTCGATATCGAACTTGATGCGGCAGATCCCGATCTTTTTGTTGCATGCGTCAAGGCGATGGAACCGACCTTCGGTGGCGTGAATTTAGAAGATATCAAAGCCCCAGAGTGTTTCTATATCGAAGAAAAATTACGGGCCGAGATGGATATTCCAGTTTTCCATGATGACCAACATGGAACGGCCATCATTGTTAGCGCGGCACTTATCAACGCGGCCGAAATACAAGGAAAGAAGCTTGGCGCTTTGAAAATCGTTTTCTCAGGAGCTGGCGCCGCAGCCGTCGCTGTCGCCAATCTTTTTGTCCAGATGGGCGTTCAACGAAAATCAATCACGATGTGTGATATTCACGGCGTTATTTACAAGGGGCGCGAGGTCGATATGGACGACTATAAAGGCGCTTTTGCACAAGATACGCCCCAAAGAACCTTGGCGGAGGCGATGGTTGGCAAGGACGTTTTTGTCGGCCTATCTGTCGGAAATATCGTGTCTCAAAACATGGTCAAGTCCATGTCTACACTCCCAATTATTTTCCCGCTGGCCAATCCCACTTCTGAGATAAGCTATCCGGAAGTCATGGAAGTCGTACCGAACGCAATCGTGGCGACGGGGCGTTCCGATTTTCCTAATCAAGTCAATAACGTGTTGGGTTTTCCCTATCTTTTTCGTGGAGCGCTCGATGTTGGCGCGAGAACGATTAACGAAGAAATGAAAGAAGCCGCTGTTCGTGCTATCGCGCAGTTGGCGCGTGAGGATACTCCGGAAACGGTTCTTGAGGCCTACGGCGCAGAGTCTCTTCGATTTGGACGCGGATATATTATACCCAAGCCTTTTGATCCCAGAGTCCTGCTTCGCGTTGCTCCGGAGGTCGCCAATGCCGCCTCACTTTCAGGTGTTGCACGGCGACCGCTTAAAAGTATTGAAGAGTATCGCGATCGTCTCGAAAAACTGCAGGGACGATCCAAGGGGGTCGTGAGACTGCTTATAAATAAAGCGCGACAACACCCCAAACGTATTCTTTTTCCCGAGGGCGCCACACCGAAGATTCTTCATGCAGCGCAAATCTTGTTGGACGAGGGCATCGCGATTCCCATCTTAATGGGACCGCGCGCGAAAATTCGTAACCGCATCAAGGAGCTTGAACTTGAGCTCGATGGCGCCCAGATCTTCGATATTATGGAGGACCCTCAGCGCGATGATATGATAAACGCCCTTTACCACTTGAGACAACGTTCCGGGATCTCGTTGGCAGCCGCCCAGTCGGCGATGAAACACCGTGAAGCTTACGCCATGATAATGTTGAGAGAAGGGCGAGCGGATGGTTTGGTTACGGGAACCAAAAAGAAATATTCAGAGTCTGTAATTCCGGCGCTCGAAATTATTGGAACCACCGAACCCGTTGGACGGGCGGTTGGTGTCTACATTGTTTTTACCTCCCGTGGTCCGAAATTTTTTGCGGATACGACGGTAAATATTGATCCCAGTTCAGAGGAACTTGCAAGGATTGCAATTCACACCGCCGACTTTGCCCGCACCTTTGATACCCAACCTAAAATTGCG
>JALSKP010000022.1 GCA_026988815.1 Myxococcales bacterium
GGCAAAAGCTTTTGACAAGGTTCCCATCCAAACATCAACTTCTTTGGCATCCACATTCCAGTATTCAGACAAGCCGCCGCCCGTTTTTCCGATCACGCCTATGGAGTGTGCTTCATCAACATATAGTAAAGCCTTATACTTTTTCTTTAGTGCTAGAAATCGAGGGAGATCGGGAATATCGCCGTCCATAGAATAGACACCCTCGATGAAAATGCCGACTTTCTCGTAATTTCCACGAAGCTGTTTGAGAATTTTTTCAAGTGCATCGGCATCCGAATGAGGGAAAGCCATCCGCTTGGCACCAGACAACTCAGCACCGGTGAGAATGGAGTTATGCGCCAAAGAATCATGAATGATTAAATCCTTTGAACCGAAGATATGACCTATAACGGTTTCATTTGTCATATGGCCTGCGCTAAATACCAACGCGGATTCGGTGCCCACCACGCTGGCTAACTCGGCTTCGAGTTCGGCATGAATTGGGATTTGCCCCGATGCTACACGACTGGCTGAGGCCGAACTGCCGTAGGCATCAACGGCATCTTTAATCTGCTGCGTGACGGTCCGATGGCCGGAGAAACCAAGGTAATTGTAGCTTGAGAAATTGTACATTTCTTTACCGTCTACAATTGCGATGCCTCGGGCGGGTCCAGTGTGGGGGCGGAAGTAGGGGTTCTTTAAGCCGATTAACTCCGCCATTTCCAATCGCTGTGCTAATTCCTCAACTTCTGGAAATTTAGAGATAATATAATGCTGCTCATCGATGTGCATTTCATCGCTAAGGGTGGCGATCTTGGGAACAATGACCGGGGTAGAAAGCGCTTTGCCTTTTTGAACACTTTCTTCAAAAACCCGCGCGGTCAAGTTTTCCATCCACGCACATAGGCCGTTTTTATCTTCAAAATAAATCGAACCGACGACCAACTCATCGTTGTTTTCTAGAAGCGCAAGCGTGCATTTAATACCTCCCGAAAAGGGACGCAACTGGACGTAGCGATCAAATGAAATCGGATAGGCGGCTTTATTGTGTTTGCTCTTTAAGAAATAAAGAACGAGCTGGAGCGCGCCATCGACCACCATCGGATCGACTGACCAAGACGTCGAGGCGGAATCGGGAATCCAATCTTTGGGAGTGGAGGTTTTCACATACCCAATGACGGCCGCTTTTCCGACGCCTTCCACTTTTTGAATGGCTTGAATACGGGGACCATGAAAAGAATGCTTGGCATAAAATTCACTCACGTCCATTACGATGTCATCGTCTAAAACAACCTTAGCAATCGTTGGCAGGTCGTGGACCTCAGGCGAAAATTCGCCAATAAAGGCGCGATAACTAAGGTCAGTACCTTGGTGTAGATGCGCCTGGGTACTGGCTAGATTGGCGGTCGTTTCCAGATGAAGTCGACTCGCTTTTTGACTCGCTTTGATGCCTTTGACGAGCGTCATTCCGGTGACTTGAACGGCCGAAAATTGCCGCCCTGCGGTACTCACTTCAACCATCCAATCCAAGGCCGAGGCGAAGGGAAGAATCGGCTCTTCGTTGATGACATGATCTGCGATGAAGGGATGGCTTTGGGTTGAAATGTTTTTCTCAACACGAGGACTTCCGACTGTTTTTGTAAGGCCTCGCCCTATAATCACGAGTTCACCTTTACTGGGATGGAGAACCTCTTCAAGAAATAGCGCAACGCCTTCATTTGTACTTAAAAGCGTAACCCCGCTTGCGCGCAATTGGTCCTTCATCGCCGAGGACAGTTTGGCCCCCATTCCATCTCCTTGCCAAATCGGCCAGCAGATGGAAACGCTATTGATATCGTCTGATTGAAATCCATCAAGCCATCCATTGGCGGCCGCGTAGAGGGTTTGACCGGCGTTGCCGAACTGGCTTGCCCATGATGAAAAATTGATTAAGGATTTCATGTTCGGACAGGCTTGGACCACATTTTGTAATCCTTTAACCTTCGGGTTAAAAATTAAATCGATATCTTTGGGTTGTAAGGTATCCAAGGTTTTATCGTTCGTGACGCCTGCACAATGAACGACTGCGTTGACCATGTTAAGGATATCTTTGCTTGGCGTTCCGATGTCCCACGAAATGTAACTCGCTTTACTACCTAAATCGTTGAGAAGGTTACCAAGATCTTTTTCGTCGCGTCGTCCACATAGGATAACCGAGGCACCGATTTTTTCGATAATGGTCTTTGCAATAAGACTGCCTAAGGCGCCAGTACCGCCCGTAATAAGTACAGTATCTGTAGGAACAATTCTGGGCGTATGGGTGTGTTGAGCGACCTCTCTCGTTTCCACAAAAAGCTTACCTTTAACAGACTTAACAAGGGGAAACCCATGTTCGGCAAAGGCGATTTTGGGAATAGAATGGTCGTCAATAAAGATCGTTCCGCACTTGCTTTCGCGCTCAAAATGCATTGATTTTACAAAGGACGCAATCGCATTTGCATTCGCTGTATCTTTGGTATCACAGACGACAATAATCGTCTGTGCATGGCGGTTAGCTTTAAACGCGCTGATAAGACGGTTGGTGATATCTTTGAGCGGACCTAGAGAGGAAATACTAAAAATAATAAAGTCTTCTTTGGATTTTCTTTTCCAATCCAGAACTTTCGTTTTTGCAAACAATTTCCAAAAATGGGCCGCGAGTGTCACATCTCCGATAATGCCGACCTTATTCGGAGCCGCAATATAGGTCCAACTGGTTTGGGGAAGGGGCGTAAAGGTTCGCGTATAACGTCGGATAGGATAGGCATCGAGATCGACAAGGGTGTGGCTTTCTTCAACGCCTTCCAGGTAATGGATGACGTCTTCTATTTTTGTTTTTTGATCAAAAGCACCCTGCGTTACGACCAAACCCGGGATTTGGTTTTGTAATTCGGAGACTAAATCGACAAACATCAAGGAGTCAAATCCAAGATCGCTTACAAGATTTTGCGATACTTTTAGCGAGGCCAAAGGAAAAGCGGAGACTTCTTCAACAGCATGGTAGACGATGTTTTCATAGTCTACCGACGCTGGGGTTGATTGCGTTTGAGCACCATTGGGCGTTAGGCCATCCAGAGAAGAAATAGGAGCACTATTTACTAATGGGCTGAGCTGCGGCGCAGGAACTGCGGGAAGGACAATCGTCGAAAAGGCGGGAACGCTAAGTCCTAAGGCGGCTGTTTGGGCGGCCAAAATGTCTGCGTGTTGCTTCAAGATGTTCGCTTGTTCCCGAAAGAGTGAAATCAGGTCCGCGCTGGGTTGATGTGTTGAAAGGTTTTTCGTTGTTGTACTCATAGCCTTATTCCCTTTTTTCAGACTTAATACGTCTGGTAGATCAAGATTGCTTTCTCGTTCTCTCCACGCCCAATATCGCTTTCGTTCAAGCGGTGAGGGCGGCAGAGAAGTTACAGATTTTGTAGAATTGGTAAACTTTACATCGATACCAGCGCATACCATTTGTGCTAAAGCTCTGGCAAAACTTCGCCCTTGGTTCGGCTTCTTATCACCCAGCGAGAAGGATGAAATTTCTTTACGCTCCAAACTTCCTTGCGCGAAACTGGTTAAGGTCGTCCCTGCACCGAGTTCGATAAAGGTGTTAATGCCTTCACCTCGGGCGGCGAGAAGAGTGCCTAGGAAATCCACACGTGAGGTGGCGTGTTCAACAAAGTTCTCGACAATATTGGTGTCGTAATTTTGGGTCGTGATCGACGATTTAATCTTCTTGTTACCTGCTTTTGTTGTCAGTTTTTCTGCGGCTTTTCGCAAACCATCAGAAATGTTTTCTACAATCGGCGAATGAAAAGCGTGGGAAACGCGTAAGGGAATAGCACGTAAGTTTGCCGACTCAACAGCAGATAGAACCCTTTCAATACCCTCCCAGGTTCCCGAAATAACGGTTTGAGTGGGATGGTTGAGATTGGCGATAACAACCCCTTCAACAAGAAAGGGGCTCACTTCTTCCTCGGGAGCCATGATCGCTGCCATCGTTCCGTGGTCACCTTTTAGATTTGCCATCAACTTGCCACGCTTGGCGACGAAGTCGACTATCTCGTGCGGCGAGACAAGGTCAGCGGCCCCACATGCGACAAACTCGCCGAGGCTATGACCGAAGTAGACGTCGGCTTGAATGCCATAGCTTTCTAGAAGGGCGTTGAGTGCCAGACCAATCGCTGCCATGACGGGTTGGCAAACCTCGGTTTGACGAAGGCGATCGGAATGGGAATCGTTTGGATTTTCAGGATAAAGAAGTTCTTCGATTGAGGCATTGCAATGCTTTTGAATGGTCTTATCAAAAGAGAGCAAATTCGTGCGGAAGACATCTTGGGTTTGAAAAAGATCTGAAAAAAGACCGACACGTTGTGCGCCTTGACCAGGAAACATAAATGCGATTTTTGCATCGTTATCTTTAATTCCCCAAAATGCATCGGCTGAAAGTCGACCAGGATTGTTAGTAGAGTTTAGTATATTGGCAGCGTTTTTAAGCTCCTCGACGAGCTTTTCTTTGTGATTTGCAACAATCGCCAAACGCGCATTCTCGATCGCTCGACCTTCGTTCAAGGTTTTGCGAATGATATCAAAAGAAGCCTTATTGTTCTCAATGGCGTCGGCCATTTTAGTGGCGTGAAGCGCTAATAATTCTTGGGTAGATGCGCTGATGAGAATGGTGTGAAAGTCGAGTTCAGCGTCCGCTTTTTGCGGCGTAGATTCTAGCTGAGCTACTTCAGGAAATTCTTCGATAACGAGATGACAATTGGTTCCCCCAAAACCGAAGGCTGAAACCCCCGCTCGACGCACGGATTCGCTTGTCCATTCTTTGGCTTCGGACGCAATTTGAAAGGGGGAAGTACCGAGATCTAGCGAAGGGTGGAGTGTGCTAAAACCCGCCTGCGGCGTTATTTTTTTATGAAAGAGGGCAAGTGTGGCGTGGATGAATCCTGCAACGCCAGCTGCCCCCATCGTGTGACCAATATTGGCTTTGATGGATGATAAATAAATGTCATGTTCTTTTTCAAGCGTGCTTTTATGACGTTCTAGAAGTTCAACCAACGCACCAACTTCGACGGGATCGCCAACAGGCGTTGCGGTCCCATGGCAAGACACAAAACCGATGGAATGGGGATCCACTTGCGCATCAGCATAGGCTTTTTGAAGGACCTCATATTGGCCCTCTTTGCTGGGCGCCATCG
>JALSKP010000023.1 GCA_026988815.1 Myxococcales bacterium
TAGATTTAATTTTGGAATTCCATGATCAAAACCAAGCCCTCATGCCGATCATCGATCACCGAAAATCCATTGCTGGGGCGTGGGATATGGAGAACGGCGTGATGGTAGGTATCGCAACCTATGATGAAGAAGGGCGTCTTGCCTTATACTCAAACGATGAAGCCTTAGAGTGCAACGAAGTCGGTAATCCTGGCGTCATTTGTAGCGCGCCTGCTGGAATGCCGTTTGGGTTAAACGCCAGATGGCGCTCACCGATGACGGGCTTTGTGAACATGCACCATCGTTGGTACTCGCCGCGTATGGGTGAATTTTTAAGCCACGATCCTTTAGGTTATGTAGATAGTTATAACTTGTTTGGTTTTGCGACTTTTGATCCAATTAACGGTTACGATCCTTTCGGACTAAAGAATGTAGGTTTGGTCTCACAGGTCAGGAAGAAAGTTAAAGACATCCTCAAAGAGAAGAAAAAAATGGTGGATTTCGTTTTGAACGATAGTGAAACTAATCCCAAGCTGGGTGATAGCGCACCTGAAGTCATAAGGAAAAAAATGGTTGAATGGTTTTATACTGCATTTGATTATTTTACACCCAATGATGAGGTCGATGTTGTTTTGACCGGTTTGGGGCCAGCCGGAAAAGGACTTAAGCGTCTCGGTAAATGGAAAAAACTGAATCCTAAAAAAGTGAAGAAGCTAAAAAATCAAATTAAAAAAATTAAGAAAAAATTGAAACGAAAAGTCAATCTCGCCTCAAAAAAGCGAACACACCACATCTTATACGGAGATAAGACTGGGGGAGGACACAAATTCGGTTTAAAAAGATTGTTCAACGGGAAATCAAAATTTCCGTGGCATTGGAGCGATAAGAAAATTATGCATGCGATTTCAGAAGTTGCAACCAACCCGAAAATCAAATGGATCCAACAAACAGGGAAACTAGGAGCTGATTTTACAAAAAAAGGGGCACCCGTTAAGTGGTTGATTGAAGGAGTTCACAAAGGTGTTAGAATTCGAGTGATTGTTCAAGGTAGAGATATCATCACAGGATTTCCGATCAAATGAAAAAAAAAGCCATTCCAAAAATTATAGATGTGATAATTTATGAGTTAGAAGGTGTCTTAGCACCACGCGATCTCTCGGCGGCCAGAAGCCTAAATGAGCACGATGAATGGGGAGAGGCGTTAGATATCATTTGTACTCAACTTTTTGAATATGACTTGTGCATATCCAAGAGTATTTTCGAAAAGATCGAACGAGTTGGGAGCGCGATGGATTTAGCCCCTGAAATGTGGAGAGATATTGAATTAATCTCTGCTCCTTCAGGTAATTTCAGCCAGGATTTGCCGCCATTGGTGGAGCTTGAAAAGCATTTAGAGCTGGAAGTAGGACCTGAGGAATCACTGACCAAGATCAAGAAGCTGTTGGAGCAGGGAGCAGGGGAAATATCTATCATTCGCGAGCTAAGACGTTCATTGGGGATTTCATTAGCAGAGGCAATGGAAGTTCTAAAGGGATTACGATAACCTGAGTACCACGTTCTTTATAATTAGAGGCCACCAACCAACTTCCCTTTTTTTTTGAACAAATCCTAGGTTATGATAACTATTCCGTTCAACCTTTTTCAATCCAGCCGGCTAGCTCCCAAAAATCTCTAATCACCTCGTTTTGAGGCTAATATTATTGAAGAAGATTCGATGTTGCATTGTTTGATGGACCTCCTCATAATGGGCTTGGTTTCGTGGAAGAGTTATCATAACCTAGGATCTTCATTTGAAAGAAATTGTTGAACATGTCGTTTGGAGTAAGGAGACCAAACGCGCCTACAAAATGGATTGGAACTCTTGGGAGCAATGGGCAGTAGAACAAGGCGTTGAAGCCTTACCGGCTGACTCACGTGACTTGATTAAGTATGCTCGAATGTTGTCTGAATCGGGAATGACATTTGTTTCCCTGCAGCGCAGAATCGTTGTAATCGGTCGAGCGCACGAGCTTGCAAAAGAACCCAACAATCCAATTAAAAAGGACTTATTTCGGCGTACGATGATGGAACTTAGATTTACGGCCGCCGAAAAGAACAATCGTAAGATTCCTATTATCGATGAAGAACTTAAAGCAATTATTGATAATATTGGTCATGATAATATCGCCACCGAAACAAGAGATAAGGCCATCATCTTACTTCTTCATGCAACCCAATAAGAAGGTCGGAGCTCGCAGCTTTGACGACAAACGACTTACATTTTTTGAGCGACGGCCGTCTTGAAATTACGATGACGTCCGGAACAAATCGATACCATAAATCGCAATCTCAAATCGTTGTAGAAGAACGCGAAGATCAAAACTATTGCCCGATTTATGCCTTAGAGAGTTGGTTCACGATTTTGAATATTTCAGACGGTCCACTATTTCGGCCAGTGAATCGCCATGGAAATATTCAGGAAACGACATCGATGTCCGGACAATCGATTTACATCGTCGTTAAGAAATGGGCTGATAATCGCTGCCCTTCTTCCTTCAGACACGAAAACAACTCAAACACACTCATTCACTCAAACCCACTCAACAAGTGATACTTTTGACATTCATTTATACCAAAAATCGTGATGACCCTTTTGTCTTAAGTTTTGTCAGTTTTTTTGCTAACAAATCGCTAGGGTTTACGTAAAATCAATCACCTATGACAAAAACGACCGTTTTTGTCTCAATACATCGAGGTAGTTTTGAAAATTGGATACGCTCGCATTTCGACAACCGACCAAAAAATGCATCTTCAAATCGATGCGCTAGAGAAAGCCGGCTGCGAAAACGTTTTTAGAGAATCAGCATCAGGCTCCAAAACAGAAAGAGCCGAACTTGAGAGCGCTTTCGAAAAAACAACATCCGGAGATACCCTTGTGGTTTGGAAATTGGATCGTCTTGGTCGAAGCCTTCGCGATGTAATCGATTTCGTAGAAAGGTTGTCTCAAAAGGGAGTCGGTTTCCAAAGTCTAACCGATGGAATCGATACCTCATCTCCAACGGGTAAGTTCTTCTTTCACATTATCGGAGCATTTTCAGAGCTTGAGAGAGACCTCATTCGAGAACGAACAAGGGCCGGGTTAATAGCCGCTAAAAAACGCGGCAGAGTCGGCGGACAGCCTCGGGCAATTGACCCAAAAACATTCAAATCTGCATTAAGCCTTTATAAATCAAACGACTTAAGTATTCGCGAAATTTGCACTAGTTTGAATATTAACTCAAGAACGCTTGCTAGGTATCTCGCAAAATACCGAACCGATCATCCTGGCGAACTCGACTAACATTTGTTTTAGAAACCAATGTTTTATGACTCAGATCTCGGCGGTAAGTCCTGAATAGCTATTTCTAAGGCGTTCAGGACTTTTGTTTTATAAGCGCCACCTACGTAAGTATAAATTTTGTTACCCATGATACCGCTACTCACATCTTCTGATAACACGGATAAATCTATCCCACGTTCTCTAGCCTCCCACAAAACAGCGAGAAGCAATTGTTTGTTTCCGTCGAATTCATTTTCCATAAATATCTCCTATTATGTGTTTAATGGTCTAGTTTAGCGGACCGACGCGTTTTTTAAAATCGATGAATTACCGTAGAACTATCAAGATATTTCGCTGAATCTGGCCGGATGAACTTGACCAAAGTGCCTCAAGGATCATTTACTCAGACCCACTCAACCAATGCTCATTCTCCAGTTTCGCTAGATATCGCTGGGTCTCCAGCTGGCGGAGTTGCTACTGGTGCCGGTGCGTTTGGATCTGGACCAAATGATCCTTGAGGCACTGAAGCAGGGGCCAGGGGAGCACTTGCGTTTCCTGAATAGCCTTTTTTAACATAATTGAGATCTCCCAAAACTGAAGCAGGAATGCCATTCGGGTCTGCACCAAAGGAGCCTGTCGGATTAGAAAGTGGCGCTGAGAGCGCATTGGGCTTTTGGTTGCCTGGTTTGTAATTTTATTCGTTGTTCCACCCTTTATTGGGTATTGTTCGCATCGGCTACAGGTGGTTTTGGATAAATTTTCACGTTCAAAAAGTGACCCGACGGCTTGGGATTTGATGACTAAAAATTTAGGTGGAACGGTTGGGGTTCAAGTAAAAACGAAAATTGATAACAAAGAAGATATGATTTATGGAGAATTCGGGGAAAAATCGTATGCAGCATTTCAACAGGATGGAGGAGATTTGTATCTCCAATTTCAACAACGCAAAGTGTCTGAAAAGATAGAGGATGGATTCTGCAACTTACATCCATCGCGTGGAGTATGGATACCGGCAAATGAAATACTTAGAGTCGTTCATTTTTATGCGCCACCGAAAAAGAAAACGAACAATACCCAACAAAAGGAAAATAATGTCAAAAGATAAAGAAAATGAAAAACCAAATTTGATTCAAGAATATCGCGAAGACGGATATGCAGGAATCCCACGCACTTGTAAAATCAAACGCCTTAAGCCGATCTTTTAATGGATTTCCCTCGTCCCTGTTGAACCACCAAATTCCAGAAAAGAACGATAGGCTTCCAAACACCATTATTTGCAAAGTTAACTGCTCTTTTCCCAGCGGCTTTCTTGCTTGAAATAATTTCTTACCTCTATCGCTAAGTAGCCTGGCACGACGAGTAATAAGGTGAAAAATACGACGTCAAATCCAGAAATAGTCATGGAGCTCCACCTTGAAGATTCAACTCAACCGCACTCAAACACTCATCCATACTCATGGCAAGTACGAGGCAAGCTTTAATAAATAGCTTTGGAATAACGAAAAACGCCCAGCTCGTATTCATTCAGCGCACGGCCGATTTCTTCGCCAAGCTTGGTTCCTTGTATCGCTCTTGTAATTACAAACGCTGCAGGCGGGAGACCATCAGTTACCGATTGGCGAGCCTGGATAATATCAACAAGGTCAGATGCTGCCCATAAATCATAGGGGCTTGGTTGCACCGGAATCAAAATCAAATCAGCCACCTTAATGGCGGCCGCCATCATATCTTCCAACTTTGCCGCACCATCGATGACAACAAAATCATAGGATTCCGCGATGTTATTCAATGTCCGCACATTGTTCGGTCGATCTAACGCAGCCAATGGAAGCGGATTGTCTTCGGTCGCCGCATGCCAATCCCTGGCACTACCTTGTGGGTCGCTATCGACCATCAAAAC
>JALSKP010000024.1 GCA_026988815.1 Myxococcales bacterium
AAGCGCTGCATGGATTCGCGCATCATGAGTTCGGCTTCGAATTTCGTTCGTTCGTAGCGATTTCTAAATTTCTGTTTGGTATCGAGTTCAGATTCCATAATCACCCCCGTTCTTTCCCCTGAAACGAAAGCGGTTGAAAAATGGTTTAGACGATTGAGGTTTTTCATTTCCAGTGCAGCGTCGATTACATTTCGAGCGCCAAGTACATTCACATTGCGTACCCTCGCCCGTTCCACACCAAGCCACCAGATGGTGGCAATGTGATAAATGTCTGTAACTTTTGCAACTACTTCTAAGTATTCGGTCCCACTCAACCCTAGATCGATGGCGACTACATCGCCCGAATAAACGACGACGCGTTCTTCGTCAAATCCACCTTTTTCGAGAATGCGTTTGGCCTGATCGACAACTTCGGGTCGGACCAGAAGTCGAAAGATCGATTTTTTTTCTTTCTCGTAGACGTGTTGAAAAAACTCACGAGCAACGAAGCTCGGAAATCCGGTGATTAGTATGTCGCGCTTTGTTTTAGTCATACTCATTTTTAGCCTTGGGCTTTCCGAATAGTAAACATAATTCTCTAAATAGTTTATCGACTTGTTTTTGACTTGCGGCCAGCGAGCCGGAATTATCAATAATCCAATCTGCTAGGGCTACTTTTTTGGAGAGCTGAAATTGAGAATCAAGACGTTTTTGGGCCTCGATTGAACTGAGATTGTTTCTGTCCATGAGCCGTGCTTTCTGAATATCGGGGTCGCAACTCACCACAATTAATCCCTCACACAGGTCTTGGAGATTGTTTTCAACGATCAGAGCCGCGTCATAAATGAGCCATCTATTGCCTTCTTGGCTGAGTTGTTCTCGTCTTTTCATGAAGGTAGCACCGATTTGAGGGTGGAGGATGGCGTTTAATGCTTCGCGCGCCACTTCGTCTGAGAAAATGATTTCTCCTAATTTTTCGCGATTGAGTTCTCCGTCTTTTAGAAGAAGGTCTTTCCCGAATTGGGCAACGATACTCTCCAAGGCGGGCTCTCCCTGAGCCACGATCTCCCGCGATATAAGGTCTGCGTCGATAATGGATACACCCAAAGCGCCGAAATATGCACTAATTGTCGACTTTCCAGACGCAATTCCGCCCGTCAAGCCGATAATTTTGGCGTGAGAAAGTTCCTCAAAATGGGCTTGTTCGGTTGACACCTTGATGGTCCTGGTAATAGGTTTCGCGCTGATTTATTTATCATTTTACCTCCGTGAATACCATGGATAAGCGACACGAAAACATCCCCTCCCGACGCAGGAGACGACACCAGAAGGACGACCAAAGTACGGCAAGTATTTGGCTCCAACGTGGATGGTCCTTTGCTTTTCGCAAAGAAGTTGTGGGCCTGCTGTGCCTTATTGCGGGGGCTTTATTCATGCTCGCGCCGTCGACCCTTGCGCTCGAAGAGCCAAGTATCGCGTGGTTTGTTACACCCTTTTTTAACGTTGATGCGATTCGCACGCTAGTCTCCTTACTCATCATTATCTTCGTCCTTTTCGTGGGGATGGGGTTGTCCTCATTGTTGGCCGGGAATCAACGCCGCATTTTTAGACAAAATACAAAGACGATTGGTTTGGGTTTGATGATAACAAGCGTCGTCTTTGCCCTTTTCGCGTGGACGGCCTTTCATTTTTTTCTTCCAGCATCGCGTATTGCCTTGGCAGTTGGCCAATCTGTTCAATCACTTCCAATGCACCATGTCTTAGGGCGAACGAAGATTATGCTTCCCATGCAAACGCGTGTAAGCGAAATTGATATTGAGCGCGAAAAGGTCACCGTTATTTTCAAGAAAATGGACGATGAGGAAGGCACGCCAGAGACCATTCGATCGGCCGATCCCATCGTTGCTGGCAATTATCGTTTTGCTCTTTTAGGATTCGAATATAACCCCGATCATCTTCAAGCCGCGCTCTCCACAACGGGGGATAAGGCGGTCCAACAGGTCGCAAGCGTTGGCGGAAGCGTTCGTTTTACATTGGAAGGCGAGCCGTTGAAAGTGACAGCGATCGTAAAAGATTATCTTGGTGTTCTTGGGCCAGCGGTACAGTTGGAGTCAGAGAAAACGGGAAAATTTTGGGTCTTCCAACGCGGACCTACACACTCAATGATGTCCAATGGTATCAAAGTTGTCTCTCTAGAACCGGCGCCTTTGGCTGTGTTTTCGGTCTCCGACTCTCGTTTTCTGGATGCTGTTTCTCCTATGGGAGTTGCGTTCTTGGTTGGGCTTCTTATTTTTATTGGATCTAAAGAAGAGGACGAAAACCAAGAAGGGGCTACACAATGAGTCTACTTATTCTTGCCACTATTGTTGTGCTAGTCTTAGCTTTAGTTGCCCATTTTACTAAATCTTCGGCCTATCCAGTCGCCATTGGTTGGCTGATCGGCGCGTTGGGTTTCGGGCTGTTGTACACTGGAACGCTGAATGATTTCTCAGCCCTCATCGCGGTTGCGAGTATAACAAGTTTGGGGGCATTGCCCGTTTTAAAGGGAGACCATGCAGGGCGTTCTTTTCTCTTTGGAAGCGTACCTTCGCTAACCCTTCTTTCGCTTTCGTTTTTGATTGGTGAGATTCCATCGCCGAGTTCAACGACGGGGATCGTTTTGGCGACCGCTTTTGCGAGTGCAATTTTAGGAAGTTTGGCTTGTTTGAGCGCGGCTTCAAGTTATTCCGATTCGGGTCTCCCGAGTTCGTGGATGCTAGGGATTGCAGGTTCTGTTGCTGGCGTTCTATCTGCTGGCCAGGGGCGAAGTTCTCTGCCGGAATCGGCCTATGGTTTTCCCATTCGATCACACCACGATGGTCTGATCGCAACGCCCGTCGAGTTCGTTGTTGACGGTTTTCGCGGCCTTGAAGAAGGGATGCGTTTTGCGGCCTCAACACCTCTACAGACTTTGGAATGGGCGTGGATTGGCTTGGCGCTGATTTGTCTTATAGGTGGCCTCATCTACTTTCCTCCACGGATTGTTCAAAAAGGGAGGATGGTATTTGTCTTCCTCGCCGCCTGTACGACCGGTATTATCGCGGCGTATTTACCTGCCTTAATTTCGAATTTGAAATTGCCAGAATCGGGTCCTTATCGTGACTATGCCCAACAAATCTTAATCGCAAAAAACCTTCCCGGACAGGTTGCCGACGACGCACATTTTAGTTCGGCGAAGAATCTTTCCCTCTCCTTCGTCGATATCCTTCCCGAATTGTGGACGATTTCTTTTGCGCTTCTCATCCTCGTCGTATTTTTTCTTTCTCGTTTTCTAAGTAAAAAAGCTGGAGAAAACATCGGCGAAAAAGATGTAGGTGAGGAACGAATGACGTTGATGATTCGTGCATCGATTTGGCTATGGTCGGCTTGGTTTATCGTTCAAGTCATCCACAGAAGCATGTATGGGACAGCTGGGATTGGCTCTTCCAACGAATGGATCTTTGTAGGTGCGGCGATCTTTGTTACTGGTTTGAGTGTCCTTTCGAATATGAAAGGACGGTCTTGGATGCGTGCATTTTCGGAGCTCACACCGGGCTTGGGATTGGCGATAATATTTCTTTTATTCGGCATTGCCGCGAAGTATGATGCACTTCTTGGTTTCTCGATGACGGTATTTTAGATGAAAATGAAAACAGCAGAATTCGTGAAAGCAGCCGTATATCCGAAGGACTTTCCTCCCGCAGATTATCCAGAGATCGCCTTTGCAGGCCGGTCAAATGTAGGCAAATCAAGTCTTATCAATTCCCTCTGCCAACGTAAGAAGCTTGTAAAGGTGAGTAGAACGCCGGGCCGTACACAGACGTTGAACTTCTTTCTCATCAATGAAAACTTATCTTTCGTCGATCTACCTGGCTACGGTTATGCGAAGGTTTCAAAAACGGAACGCGCAAGTTGGGGACCTATGGTCGAGGACTATTTCTATAATCGCGACTCTCTCAAAGCCGTCGTTTGTATTTGCGATGCACGGCGCGGTCTTCAAAAGAGCGATAGAATGCTTATCGAATCTGCGCCTCTTTTTGGATGGCAACCGATCATCGTTTTCACGAAAGCGGATAAGTTTAAAACCAATGCGCGTGCGAATCGTCGGCGTGAACTGGCAAAAGAAATGAGCTGCAAACCCAAAGATGTGTTGCTCTATTCGAGTATGACCAAGATCGGACGTGACGAAATCTGGAATAGGATCGAGGCGATGTGTGGTTTCGGTCGGGACGTGGAAGAGAATGAGGATGGACAATAAGTTTTCCAATAACAGAGCGCTTTTAAACATAAAAGTAGAAGGGTTTAGTTTCCGCGAAGCCTTGCCAGGCGATTGCAAACAGATTTCTGTGGTGGAAAAAAATGCCCAACCCGCCCCTTGGTCAGAAGAGGTGTTTCGAAACGAATTTAACGTCAAGGTGTCAAATATTTGGGTTGCTTTAGAGGCCGATCGTATCCTTGGATTTCTCGTTTTCTGGATCGTTGTCGATGAACTTCATGTTCTCAATGTCGCCGTACATGATCTTGCAAGAAGACGGGGTTTGGCCTCTTCAATGATTCAAGCCTTGAAGGATGAAGCGCGTAGAACGCAAAAAACTCTTATCTCTCTCGAAGTTCGTGAATCCAATATCGGAGCGCAGAAATTGTATGCTGGTTTAGGATTTCAAACCCTTGCTCGACGCAAAGCCTATTACGCGGACACCAAAGAAGATGCCATTGTTTTGGCCTGCATTATCGAAGAAAGCTCTTAGCCTCCGGTTAAAATACGATGATAGAGTTGGGTGAGGGTTATAATCATTTCATTGGGGCTGGAAAGAATACTGAAATGATTTTTACCAAAAATTTGGGGAAGGTAATATTTCGCTTGTTCTTCAATGGCAAGCGCAAAGCTTTGGATTCCGTCGGACCTTAGCTCTCGTATGGATTGTTTTATATCTTCCATTCCGTACTTGCCCTCGTAATGATCATAGTCGTTAGGTTTACCATCGGAGAGAATGATAATCCATTTTCTGGCCGAAGTTCGCTTTTCGATTTGGGTTTTCGCGTGGCGTATCGCCGGTCCAATACGTGTATAACCTTCGGCTTGAATCGCACCAATTCGTAATTTTCCATCATCCCATTTTTGATCAAAAGATTTCAAACTGGAATAAGTAATATGGTTGCGTGTTTTGG
>JALSKP010000025.1 GCA_026988815.1 Myxococcales bacterium
GGTTGCATAAAAAACATGCTTTTCGTATTCGGATTGTTTAAGAATTGGCATGCTGGTTGGCGCGACCGGGCGAAAACCTGTGGCGAGGGTTTCAATATCGAGATCGTAAATAGCTGGCATGGCCTCCCACGCCCCAACCAAAAGATCCATCACACTTCCAGCGCGATTGCCATCCTGGAAACCCATTTCTTCCATTGTCGCGCCAATTAGAAGTCTGGATGCTTTGGGAACGATATAGGCATCCGGTGCTCGGATGACATGTTCGCAAAGCGGCGTGGGCATGTCCAAGACAACCATCTGTCCTTTTATCGGTTTAATCACCGGCGCGTCTTTTCTTTTCACGCGGCGAGCGCCGGTGCAAATAAGTAAAGATGCATACTTTATTTCTTTGTCTTGGAATCGCAGGCAATGGTCCTCGATTTCAGGTTCGCCCGCGTGTTCAAAAAAATCCACGCCGCTTATTTTGCAGGCTTTTGAAAGTGCATCCATGACCAAAGGTGGATCGACTTGATGGTCTCCGCAAAACAGAGCTCGCAAGACGCGAGGGGAAAGATTGGCTTCGCGCTCCCTTGCCGCATCTGCGGAAAGAATTTGTGTTTTTAAACCCAGCGCATCGTGTTGTTTTTTGGCATGCTCAAGTTTGAGAACATCATCTCGTTCAAGGGCAATCATAAGCGTACCCTCGCTTCGGTAGCCGATATTCTGACCGCTCACACTTTCCAGATTTTCTCGGAAATCTTTCCACAGTGCTAAGGATTGACGACTGGCCGAAAGAAGATCGGGTTCGGTAAAAGAGGCCTCTGCATTAGGGGCCAGCATTCCCCCACAGATATGGGAGGTTCCAGAATTTAGGGAATCGCGTTCGACGAGGGCAACCTTGAGTCCTTTTTCTGAAAGGGTCCAAGCGGAGGCCAGTCCGATGATACCTCCCCCTAAAACGACGAGGTCATATTGCATGTTAAATGGTTTCGAAAATGTTGCGGACGACCTCATGGCTCCGCACAAGCTTCAAGGTCATCTCGGCGTGACCGTGAGCAAAGCCGTTTCCAATTAGTAAATTAATATCCTTTCCTACGCCTTCACATCCAAGGGCTGCTTTTCCAAAGGAGGTCGCCATATTGAAAAAATAAGTTGTACCGCGATCCGCGCAAGGAAGAATCGCGCTCATTTCGGTATTGGAAACATTGCAAGTATTGATGACAACATCCATGAGCTCGCCGCCCGTCATCTCCATGATGCTATCAAAAACGTGGACAGGATTGGTGGCGTCGCCTGTGCGAAAATCGTCGATAATCTTCGCCTCTTTTAATTTATCTAAATTTGTCGGGTGAAGATCAAATCCGTAGATGGATCCGAAAGATCCCATAGCCTCTCTTGCTGCGGCGGCGCAAAGTGCGCCGGATTTTCCGGCGCCTAAAATCAAGACGCGCTGTTTGCCCTTACAAAGACGGTCAGCTTGAGCGGGAGCGCCGCATACATCGAGTGCCGATAATGCCAATTTTTCACTCAGGTCATCGGGCAATCTCACAATCGGCGCGCCGGTCCAAAGATAGGCCGTGGCGTGAACATCAACTTGATCCGCGTTGAAATGAATCTTGGTAATATCGTCGATCTTTAAGGGTGTTAAGGTCAGCGAAACCAAGGACGCCACCCGGTCGCCGACTTCCAAATCGCCGATATAATGGTGCCCTTTTTTCATGACTGTTCCGATCAACATACCGCCGCTGCCAGTGACGGGATTTTGCATTTTCCCGCGCTCGGCGACGATCGAAAGAATACGTTCGGAAACGGCTTTTTCATCCTCGCCTAACTCGCCGATAATTTGATGAAAGCTTGCCGAATCAATATTCAACGTTGAGACCGCAATCTCGATTTCGTTATCGAAAAGAGGACCTTGAGCATCGAGACGAGCTGCGGCTTGGGGAAGACTCCCCATTGGGTTTAATACCCGATGGAGACCGAATGGCATACCTGGTGTTCTTAAATTCATATTGCTTTCTTAATGCTTAAGTCTTCGCGAGGCAATGCGAAAAAGCGGCAGAAATGAACAATTTACCGACGCTTCAATCCGCTTATTGTGCGTTCGGGCGCATCCAATGTGAGAGCCCGTGCTTGAGGGCTGGTGAGTGATTTTAAGAAGGCAATCAAGGCCTCTTTTTCAATTTCGACGAGCGACAAAGGCGACTTCATTTGTTTAGCCAAGGATTCGGTCACAGGTTCAATGAGGGCCGAATCGGTATGCAATTGTGAGCGATAAGGCTCGGCCAGTTGCTCGGCCTCATATTTCCAGAAGGAGGTCCATGCGTCGTTTTTATGTTCGATAACTTCTTCAAGCGTTCGATATATCCCATTGTGCATATAAGGCGGGTTGAGTTCCACATTCCTAAGGAACGGTGTCCGGAAAGCATATCTTCCCTCCGTTCCAAAATGGCTACGATGTTGGGCGCCGTAGTCGATACCCCTTTGCGGATCTGGACCGGGGCTGATGGGACGAACGCCGATATTGTAGGGGATTTCGTCTGTGAGTAGGGTGCCTTTATGGCATTCCCCGCATCTTGCTTTTCCGAAGAAAAGCGTCGCTCCGTAAAGTTCTTTTTCCGAAAGCGCGTCCTTATCGCCCCTGAGAAAATTATCCCAGGGACTATCGACAAAGGTATATGTGGCCGAAATATAGGCGCCGAGAGCATTTGCAATGTGGACAAAATCTAGGGATGGGTCGTCTAAATCGGGGTAGGCTTGGCGGATAAGATCTCGGTAAGCTGGAACCTCCCAGACAGGTACAGCCGAGGTCCAACTTTCGGCAATGTGTTGGAATCCAGCTAGCGGAGACCAAAACCTACTCCTGCCCGGAAGCGGTATCTTTTCAAAAGTTGTTTCTCAAGGGTTGAACCGTATCGATGTACCCTTCGTTTTTGAAGGAGGTATTCCTCGAATTTGTGTGGTTTCCGGAACGGCTAAAGTCACCTTAACAAGTGGCCAAGTATTCCAAACAACCTGTAAAGATCAAAACGCATGTATTGGAACCCCCTCTCCCTTGGACCCGACCAAGCCCGCATTGAACATGTATATAGAAGGCGATGCCATCGGTACAACGCCGCCAGGAGCCGCGCAAACGACCGTTTATCGTGTCGAAAACAACACCAATTCTGATATTTTCGGAAACATGAGTATTTCACAACAGAACGGTGTGGCGCCGCTTCAAGCGGGTGCTCTTCCTGCTCCCGATCCCGATCCATCGGTTGTGTGTCCCCTCATGCCGCCCGATGCACAAATCGACCTTGATTGCAGCGATGCGCAAGCGTTGACCGTTTGTGGTTGCGATAGTACGCCTTATGCGAACCTGTGCGAACTAGAAAAATACGGCATCGCCCTTCTCAACGAAGGCGATTGCCAGGAACCCGAAATTGATCTCGCCTCTTTTAGTCTCGCCCACGTTAATGGCGGCGACGTGATGCCTGTGCGTATCATTGAAGAAGGCGAAGATGCATGCATTGCACTACCTCAGAATCCTGCGATGGCTGGCCCAACGAGTTCGGAAAAAATGGTGCGTCTCCAACCTGGCCTTTCGAGCTTCCAAGTCGTCGCACGACCTTGGCATCTATGTGCTGACGGAAGCTGCAGCGTCACCTCCCTCACGCTATTTGGAAGTAATGGAAGCGCACAAAATTCTTATATTGCCTGCGCAGGTGGTCCGATCATCGTCGATGATGAAGCCGATGACGAATCAGAATGTAACGGAAGCGGAACCCCTCCAGATATTATTGAGTACGAGATTCCAGATCTTGATGGAGACGGCATCAACGATATTCTAGAAATGGAGCTCGGAACGGACCCCTATTCTACAGATTCGGACGGTGATGGGATCAGCGATTTGAACGAGATTAATCTCGGAACGGACCCCACCCTTGCTGATAGCGATGGCGATGGTCTAGACGATCAAATCGAAATCAACGTTCATCATACCGACCCGAATTCGGACGATAGCGATGGCGATGGTATTCCTGATGGAATAGAAATCAATCTTGGAACGGATCCACTTTCACCCGATACAGATGGAGATGGCCTCAGCGATCAAGCAGAAATTGATGCGGGAACCAATCCCCTTCTCGCCGATTCGGATAACGATGGCGTTCTGGATGGAATCGAAGTTCGATTGGGACTCGATCCCAACGATAATATGATTCCTGCGGATCCAACCCTTTATGCCGATGACGATAATGATGGCTTGATCAATACGGAAGAGGTGACCTATCGCACCGATCCAACCAAGCCCGATACCGATTTGGACGGTCTTCTTGACGGTCACGAAATTATCTACAACACCGATCCATTGGCCCACGATTCCGATCTTGATGGACTCAAAGATGGCGAAGAGGTGTTTAACTACTTCACCAATCCTACACTTAAAGACACCGATCAAGATGGACTTATCGATTTTGCGGAAATCACGTTGACGACCGATCCTCGCCTTGATGACACTGACAACGACGGCGCCATCGATGGTAAAGAAGTTGAGATCTACAAAACCGATCCCCTCCTTGTGGATACCGATAATGGCGGCGCTAAAGATGGCGACGAGATCGCAAACAAATACGATCCTCTTCAAGGTGACGATGACGCGCAGCTCTTGGGTTCGGTCAATGAGCAAATCGGTATGGTTCTCAAAGCCGCCGATCCCCGAGCAAGTACCGTTCTCTTCAAGAAAAGCACAGCGATCGAGGGACTTGAAGGAAGCAAAAAGTTTACCCTTCTCCAAAGCCTAAGCTCACGTCTGAGCCGAATTTCTGAAAAGATCGTTATCGGCGATGCGACCGTGACGCCTGGACAAGTCTTTAAGGTCAAGGTCGACTTTAACACCTTCCTTAACGATAATATGAGCCCTTTCGAAATTTCAAAATTAGAATTCGGAATTAAACAACAGAACGAGAACCACGATGGAAAAGATCTTTCCGCCTTTGGTTCTATCGAGATCGAAACATCGGCCGACACACCGAGTAGTCGCATTGATTTTCAATATGTCACGAGTGCTTGGGTAGTAAACCCAGTTACTTCTAAGTTCGAACGTTTGGCTCTCAAAGATTTCACGGTCGGCGCTGGGGCAACCACTTTTGACCTTAACTTCTCAATCGTTGGTCCTGATTTCGAATTTAGCGAAATGTACATCA
>JALSKP010000026.1 GCA_026988815.1 Myxococcales bacterium
TCTCAAAGATGACCGAATCAGAAATTTTTCTTAACATTCAACCTGTCCAGAAAGCGGACTTGAATGCAAAGTTGGTCGCCGAAAATATCGCCAACCAGCTTGAGCGCCGTCAAAGTTTTAGACGTGCGATGAAGAAATGCGTTCAATCAACGATGAAAGCAGGCGCGATCGGAATTCGCATCAACTGTGCGGGTCGTTTGGGCGGAGCGGAAATGAGTCGTACTGAGTGGTATAGAGAAGGCCGAGTGCCTTTGCATACACTTAGAGCTGATATTGATTATGGAATCGCTGAAGCATTAACAACCTACGGCATTATCGGTGTTAAGGTTTGGATTTTCAAAGGCGATATACTCTAGAAATAGAGTGAAAAGGAGTTTAATATGTTAAGTCCAAAACGAGTAAAATGGCGTAAGGTTCAGAAGGGCCGTATGCGTGGAAAAGCGTACCGTGGAAACACAGTTGCCTTTGGCAATTATGGTATGATGACCACCGAGTGTTCACGCATTACTGCACGTCAAATTGAAGCGGCGCGTATTGCGATGACCCGTTATATCAAACGTGGCGGTAAAGTCTGGATTCGAATTTTTCCTGATAAGCCGATTACTAGAAAGCCCGCCGAAACAAGGATGGGCAAAGGTAAAGGCTCACCCGAAGAATGGGTTGCGATCGTTAAACCTGGTCGCATCATGTTCGAAATGGACGGTGTTACGCGCGAAGTTGCCGAAGAGGCCTTTCGACTTGCGGGTCATAAGCTTCCGGTGAAAACTAAATTTTTAGTGCGTGGAGAAGGTCTATGAAAGTTACAGAATTACGAGAAAAATCTGAAGCCGAATTGGTTTCCCTAGAAGCAGAAATTAAAGGTGAACTTTTTTCACTTAGAATGAAGCACTATATGGGACAACTTCAAAATGTTTCAGACTTGAAGTCAAAAAAGAGAACGATTGCGCGAATCAAGACAATTCTTCGACAGAAGGAAATTGCAGCGCAGGCAGAAGGATAAATAATGGCTGAAGAAACAAAAAAACGCGGTGATCGCAAAACGAGAATCGGAACAGTTGTGAGTGACAAAGGTGAGAAGACCATTGTCGTTACCATCACACGTCGAGTAATGCACAAGAAATACAAAAAGTATGTCAAGAGCAGGAAGCGATATCAGGTTCATGACGAAAATAACGAATGTAGAGAGGGCGATACGGTTGTAATTATCGAAACCAAGCCGATCTCAAAACATAAACGTTGGAAAGTGAAAGAAATTATTGAAAAAGCGCCCATCCTGTAATAGGAGGGGCCTGCGGATCACCTGGTGTGATCGAACTTGAGGTGTTGTTATGATTCAGATGCAAAGCAGATTAGTTGTCGCCGATAATTCCGGTGCGAAAAAAGTTCAGTGCATCAAAGTACTTGGCGGTTCTAAGCGACGTTTCGCTTCCATTGGCGACGTTATTGTCGTTTCAGTGAAAGAGGCGACGCCGAATGGAAAAGTGAAGAAAGGCGAAGTTAAACGCGCTGTGATTGTTCGTGTGGCAAAAGAAATTTCTCGTGCAGATGGAACGCATATACGTTTCGACGAGAACGCTGCTGTGATTATTAACCCACAAAATGAACCTGTCGGAACACGTATCTTTGGGCCTGTAGCTCGAGAGCTACGCGCCAAGGGATTCATGAGAATCGTCAATCTAGCGCCAGAAGCGCTATAAAGGATTAGTTATGCATATTAAAAAAGGCGATGAAGTCATTATCAACACTGGAAAAGACGTCGGCGAACGTGGCGAAGTCATCCAAATTGACAGTGATAAAAATCGGGTAAAAGTTCAACGAAGAAATATGATCACGAAGCATAGAAAGCCGAATATGATCACCGGTGCCGAGGGCGCTCGCGTTGAAATCGAAGGGTGGATGGCCGCATCAAACGTGAATCTTTACAGCAAGAAAGCGAACGCAGGTGTGCGAACGCAAGCACGTTTTCTCGGTGCAAAAGGTGAACTTTTTGCTCAAAAGAACGACGCAAAGAAGTCTTTCGGCGACAGTGCCCCAAAAGTAATTAAGAAAGTTCGTTTCGCTCCAAAAACTGGCGAAACCTTCGATACGAACAACGAATAGTATTAACGAACCCGGAGCGATGGGACGGAAATCCGTCGCCTTTGAGGGTTTAGGAGAAAAAGTGTTAAAAGAAAAATATAAATCCGAAGTCATTCAGAAACTTTCCGAAGAATATTCGTTCACCAATCCGAACGAAGTTCCAAGGATGGCAAAGATTGTTCTCAATATGGGTCTCGGCGAAGCCGTTCAAAACTCAAAAATTGTAGCCGTCGCTCAGAAAGAGCTTTCCACAATCGCCGGTCAAAAAGCGATGATTACAAAAGCCCGTCGTTCTATCGCAACATTTAAATTGCGTGAAGGAATGGCGATTGGATGTATGGTAACCCTTCGCGGTGACCGTATGTGGGAATTCTTAGATCGTTTGATATACGTTGCGCTTCCACGCGTTCGCGATTTCAAAGGTATCAGCGATAAGGCCTTTGATGGTCGCGGTAACTATTCCCTCGGAATCAGAGAACAAATTGTTTTTCCTGAAATCGATTACGATAAGATCGATAAAATTCGTGGATTAAATATTTCATTAGTGACGACAGCTCAGAACGACGATCACGGACGCAGCTTGCTCCGCTATCTCGGGATGCCTTTTGTTCGTCGCGAAGAAAAAGCGTAGGAGTTTAAAATGGCTAAAACATCACTTGTTGTAAAAGCAAAAAGAAAACAAAAATTTAAAGTACGTGAGTACAATCGATGTCCCCTTTGCGGACGTCCTCGTGCTTACATGCGAAAGTTCGATATGTGCCGGATCTGTTTCCGTCACAAGGCTCATGCCGGCGAATTGCCTGGTGTGACCAAAGCGAGTTGGTAGAAAAAAGACGAATTAATCGTCGAGTTAGGCCCAATCAAATTCTCATCTCGGTCGTGTCCGAGAAAAATAGATTGGGAACCGTTTCGAAGGAGAAACACGATGTCAAAGATTACAGATCCCATCGCGGATATGTTAACGAGAATCCGTAATGGTCAGCAGGCTAAGCATGCTCACGTAAGGATTCCCGGTAGCAAAATGAAGCTAGCGATTGCGGAAATATTACAAAAATACGGTTATATCGAGTCGGTAGCCTGGCGAGACGAGGGTCCCCAGGGACAAATCGACGTCGCGCTAAGGTACGACAAAGATAAGATGCCAATGATCAAGAATATTACTCGTGTTAGTAAGTCTTCTCGCCGCGTTTACGTGGGAGTGGGCAACATACCGAAGGTATTGAACGGTCTAGGGATTTCAATTATATCCACCTCTAAAGGTGTTGTTTCCGACCGTGAAGCGCGTGCGCAGAACATGGGCGGAGAGATCATCTGTTCGGTTTACTAAGGAGTACCAAATGAGTCGAGTTGGAAAACAACCTATTACAATTCCCGCAGGTGTGACAATCAACACCGACGGTAATTCTATTACGGTTAAAGGTCCCAAAGGGGAACTTAGTAAAACCTTCGCCGGAATCGTTCAGATCAAGGTCGAAGGGGAACAAATTAATGTCGTGCGACCTGATGATTCTCGTCAGTCTCGTAGTCACCAAGGCTTGGTTAGAAGTATCGTGAACAATCTTGTTCATGGATGTTCTAACGGCTTCACCAAAGAGCTAGAGATTAACGGCGTTGGTTATCGCGCGGAATCGAAAGGGAAATTTATCCGTTTCGATCTCGGGTATAGTCATCCGATTTTCTTCGAGGTTCCAGTCGGTGTTTCCGCTGACGTAAAGCAAACCGCGATCACGCTATCAAGTCCAAATAACGAGTTATTGGGGCAGGTTGCCGCGAAGATACGCAGCCTCCGAAAGCCCGAGCCTTATAAAGGTAAAGGAATTAAATACAAAAACGAACGAATCATCCGAAAGGATGGTAAGGCAAGCGGCTAAAGGAAAGATAATGTTAAAAAAGAGTGAAAGAAACGACAAGCGTTTAAGGCGTAAGCGTCGCATCCGTAAGAAAATTCATGGTACCGCCACGCGGCCTCGTTTAACCGTATACCGGTCAAATAGGCATATTTACGCTCAGATCATCAACGATGATTCGGGTGTAACCTTGGCGTCAGCATCAACGATTGATGACGGTGAAACGGCTGGTGACGATAAGACCCAACAGGCAAAGTCTGTAGGTACTCTAATCGGTGAAAGGGCCAAAGCGGCAAACATCGCGAGTGTAGTTTTTGATAGAAATGGATATATTTACCACGGTCGTGTTGCCGCAGTCGCCGAAGGCGCCCGCGAAACCGGTCTGGAATTGTAGGATACAGTATGAGTGGTCAAAATCGTGGTCGAGGAAGACGCGAAGATACAGAATTTGAAGAAAACGTAATTGCGGTGAATCGCGTTGCAAAAGTGGTCAAAGGCGGCCGTCGTTTTAGTTTCAGCGCACTTGTTGTTGTTGGAGATGGAAAAGGCAAAGTTGGCGTTGGGCACGGTAAAGCAAACGAAGTTCCTGAAGCTATCCGAAAGGGCGCTCAGAAAGCGCGTAACGAAATTATTACCGTACCTATTATCAACGAGACCATTCCGCATCAGGTCATCGGTCGCTTTGGCAGCGGATCGGTTCTCTTGAAGCCGGCATCTCAAGGTACAGGCGTGATTGCGGGCGGACCTGTTCGTGCGATCCTCGAAGCGGCTGGGATCGGTAATATTCTGACTAAAAGTTTGGGTTCAAACAACCCTCATAACGTAGTTCGAGCAACGATGGCGGGTTTGAGAGATCTCAACGATCCCGTTTCGTATCGTGCGCGTTTGGGACAAGAGCCTGTTGAAGTAGACGAAAAATAGTCACTTCTTTAGAGCATTTTAACGCCCCTTTGTAAAAAAGAGGCTTAACAACAAGCAAATTTGTCAACGCAAATGCGCTTAAAACGGTCGGAGATCGTTATGAGTAAAGTTAAAGTTACACTCGTTCGCGGAATTGCGGGCAAAACCAAAAACCAAGTTGCGAATTTACTTGGTCTTGGATTTCGCAAAAGCCAGCGCTCGGTTATTTTGGAAGATACCCCATCTATTCGGGGCATGATTTCTAAGGTTTCGCACCTTGTGAAAGTCGAAGAGGTTTAAGATGAGCGATTTAAGTAATTTGAAGCCGCCCAAA
>JALSKP010000027.1 GCA_026988815.1 Myxococcales bacterium
TCAGAGGCTCCAGGACGCGCGTGCGATTTTCTCGATGCTCTGGTTGACTACGCTTTGCGACATCAAAGTTATGAGCGCCCCGACGATCCGCTGGTTCTGCAAGATGAACTCATTCCACCATGTTTGTCTGAGCTCAGCGGCATTCAGTTAGATCTCCTTGATGATAGTATCCCCTTAAATCTATCCCAAACCCTCACCTGGTTTAACGACCGTTTGATTGACCAAACACAAGCGAGTCAAACCATCACCGATCGGCTCGCGCTCATCAAAACCGGTTTAACCAATCCCGCTCGACCCCTTGGTGTGTTTTTTCTCGTCGGACCGACCGGTGTCGGAAAAACCCATTTCAGCCAACTGGTCGCCGAACGTATATTTGGTGATAAAGATCGGATGATCCGTTTTGATTTGTCCGAATATCGAGGGCGTTATGCCGTTGAAAAACTTATCGGATCACCTCACGAGAAAGATCGAGAAGGCCTTCTAACCGAGGCTGTTCGCAATCAACCTTTTTCGGTTTTACTCTTCGATGAATTCGAAAAAGCAGATCCAGAAATCTACAATCTCTTTCTTCAAATCATGGACGAAGGAAGGCTAAGCGATGCACGCGGCAAAACGACGGACTTCCGACAGACCTTGATTTTCTTTACCAGCAATCTCGGGGCCTCGGGGACCAGCATGGGATCCTTAGGTTTCAATAGCCAGAACGATACCACCCCAATCGCGGCGAGCTCTACGACAATCTCGAAAAGCTTGGATGATTTTTTTGCGCCCGAATTCTTGAATCGTATTGATGAGATTGTGATTTTTAACCCTCTCACGCCTCATGCAATGGAAGCCTTGTGTGAATTGGAAATCCGTTCCGCTCTATCGCGGCGAGGCATCCGTCGTCGCAAGATTGAAATCTCGATTTCGGAGAGCGCAAAACGATGGCTAGAAATAAAGGGGTTTAGTAAAAAATTCGGAGCCCGCTCTCTCAAACGCGTTATCGAAAAACACGTTCTTAGTGCCATTGGAAAGCTTCTCCTGACCCCAGACCCCGGACGCCTCACTAGTCCTACAAAAACAACGATTCAGGTCGATGTAAAACACGATCAAATCGTTGCCTCCCTCCTTCCTCCGAAACTTAGATCGCCTGATCGGAAAAAGAAACAAGGCGCTTCATTCCCTTAATCAAGCCTATAATTTATTCAAGATCCTTCTAATTTTTATTTTGATGTTCCAGGGACTCTGATTTTGAAATAAGAGCTTTGAAACTCATCATGAAAAACAATTCCTCGTTTTTCAACACAACTAAGTTCACTCTGCCTAATCGAGTCTCCAGGGTCCAATTCACAATTCGCCGCCACCGACGATAAGCTTTTCTCGATGAAGTCCTAAACGGATGTATGAGTATTCCAAATAGAAAACGTTTTAAGATGGGTAGGTTCTAAAAGTTAACGTGTGCAAGGGTCCAGGTTTTTGCTGATGGTTTCGTGAAATCCTGGTGAATCACGTAATATTGATCCTCGGCTGTTAGCGCGACGGTGGTACTCGCGCCAATCGTTTTTGAATGCACCAGTTCGGCGTTTCCCAGCCATTTTTACTAGAGAGCTCGATCAACCGATTTCCTCCTGGAGACCTTCCATTATTGGTCACACCGGCGACATTCCCTTTCGGGGTGAGAACCATTCCGTCAAACCCTCTAAACTCCGAGGTAGAAATCTCGACGATTTTCGCCGACGTGGGGTCTTTGATCGGAACTTTAACCAGCGCATAATCGGAGTAGAGCCCTTCTAAATTTACACTGAGTACTGAAACTAAAAGATAACCATCGGGGTGAAAATCCAATCCGTTTGGACCGCTCATGATCGCTGTTTCGTTCCGCCAAAACACGCTCGGAGTTCCCTTCAGATCGACTTTGTAGACTACTTTTGCAAACCAATCTGAAATATAAACATTGCCCTCACTATCGACGCTAAGGTCATTGGCAAAGTCCCCCGCAGCATCGGGAACAAGTGAAGAGAGGTTAACGTCTTGTTCTATCACGCCTGTTTCAAGATTGTAGGTGCGCAAAAACGAAGCGCCCTTAGTTTTTGGATCGTCGTCCATGGCCTCTAAACCATTAAATCCGGCAACTACAGTATCCGTAAAAATGCTGCAATACACACAAAGACAAATATAACCCGCCATCAAAATGTCCAACAGATGAACGCTAACCCGAAGCGATACTCAAAACACCTTCAGGAAACGCGTAATTCCCGGCCGGCCTTCACATCGTCGTTCGATTTTATCTGCAGTGTTTACCGAAAACGAAGCTTCCTTATTTAATATAGTAATTTACTAATTTTATTCCTCAACATTCAAACCCACCACCTTTTTTGGGCTGGCCACTGCCACCCTTATGTAGTAAACTTGCTTAACAAACTAAAACGCTAAGAAAATTCAATTTTGAAGTTCTAATTTTAAAATGAGAGGTTTGAACCTCATAGAAAGCCCCGGGGCGATCTGGCTGGCAGAAAGCATCAATCCTATGATGGCACTGCGAATTATAAAGAAAAACGAATGGTGGAAGGAATTTTCAGATTGGCGAATCCAAAGAATGGCAATATAATTCCTCAGAAAATGATCACACTAATTCTAACAGAATTATATTTATAAGATTTGATTTACTTTTCTGTCTCAAGTAGATTGCATTTCAACCATACCCAAAGGAGGCATTTTTGAGAAATCAGAAAGAAATCATTCAGTATTATTCTTGTTTTGTTTTTAATCTCATGCGGCGAGCTAACAGAGCCGGATACGAAAACAATGAAAAAAGAAGTCCAGCAACAAAAAGCAACGATTGAACGTCCAGAAGCGTTTAGGCACCAATTTGTAGGATCTCTTAGAAATGGAAAAATTCCGTTATTAGATGTTGTCGATTCTCCGAACGGAAATCGTTATGGGTTCGCTGATGGCGTTACAAGCGATGACCGCGCCAAAGAAGTATATAGTTCCGGTTTGGAAGAATACAATATTAGGATCATAAGTCCTGTTGAACTTGCTGAGGACACAATTCGTAAAGGAGTAAAAAAGTTGCCAGAGGGTGTGCTCAGCGAACGAACCTTAGTTGAGGCGAAGAAGAAAAATGAACCGTTGCGATATACTATTTTTTTTAAAACTCCTAAACTGGAAACGATTAGTCAACGTTTAGACCGTAAAGTTGCGTTCGGCGAGATTGTCTCTTGGAGTGCTTATGATTCTGAAAGAGATAAGATGAAAACGGATAGAATGGCTGCGATATCTTCTCGTCTCGAAACGTTTAGAAATGCGATCGAAAACACTGGGGCGACAATATTGCGTAAATGTAAGTCGATGGATTGTGTTGACGTTCTCGCAAGTGTTTCCGAAATTCAAACAATTTCACACTTGTTGGAGGTGAAAAAAATTTCACTGGATCAGCCCGGAAAACAAAGCTATGCGGATGGACGAGATGTTAATATCGGATTGCAAATGGAGCAATACCTCCCGTCAAACGGCGGTTCAACGACCGCCGATGGAACTGTCACGTATGATGGTCAAAATCGCGGTTCAATCGCAGGATATACCCCTATTCGGGCAGCCGTGATCGATTTCTTTTTTCCTAACGATGAACATCCTGGTTTTTTTGAAGCGTCGAGTTTATCCACTCATCGAATTAAAGAAAGGTATCGATGCACAGGAGCTTCGTGCTCTTTTACCTCATCGACGTCAAATAGTGAGGAAGGAACTCATGCCAGTAAGGTCGCAAGTCGCCTCATGGGAGATGTCAGAGACGAACAGGACAATTCTTTTGGCAGTGGCTTAATTCCTGAGCAAGAACATTCCGGCGTTTCGGGAGAAACCAACCTTGATGTCTATAACGGTGCATCAACTAGTAGCGCGGCAATTTCTGCTTTCGATAACATTATTGGCAAAACGGGGATACAATCTTCAGTTATTGTTATGTCGGTTAACTACGCAGATTCAAGTTGTGTAGGTAGTGATGCTATCTCTACTGCTGCCAACAATTTATTTGAAGACGATAAACTGCTGTTTAATTCTCCGAGTAATATTCCAGGAAACTCAACTCAATGTGGGGTGAGATCACCAGGATCGGCAATCGGAGTCTTTACCGTTGGAGGAACGGGAGGGACCAATGACAATACATCCGTCCAAGTCAGAGACGCGGGTTTATACAGCTTTACACCCTGGGGTGGGAATTCTAATCAACGAAGTATAATTGATGGGCTGGCGCAGGCCTGCCACAGGTTCATGTATAATACTTCGGGAACATATTCGGTGGGCTGTGGAACGAGTTATGCTGCTCCTACTTTCGCAGGTGCAATGACCAACTTTACTGATTGGTACATCAACCATAGCGGATGGGCAGATATACGATATGAACCAGGTCGAGTTTTTTCAAACGCACTACTTTTTGGAGATCGGTCGACCAGCGATTTGACCGCCAGTGTAGACGGTTTTCATCATCGGTGGGGGAGCGGTAGATTGAGAGTAAGACGTTACGACAATGCTGGAATGGACGGGCCTTGGGGATACAAAAATGGTTGGACGTGTGTTGGCCCAAACGATGAGATTACGTTAAATATAAATGGAGGATATCCTTTGCCTTCTAGTGTTGACGACGTGAAGGCCGTGATTTGGTGGTATGATAAGCGGCACGAAAGTCCAACACTTCCCGTCGTTGATGATATTGATATGGAATTGTGGAGGGGCAATACTATCGTCGCCAACTCTAACGACTATTTTGATAATAAGGAACGTGTTTATAGCGGAGCAATGGGCGGGCAAATCGCAAAAATCAAAATTAAGGGCTACAATATTAGTGCAACTAATTCTGGCTGTTCGGGAACGAGAATGAAAGTTTGGTGGGCCTATTTTTTCGAGGATGATGCCAGGAATGATAGCGATGGTCCAACAGCAACTAAGATTGAGAGGGAACAATGAAACACTTTGGGTTTATTATTTTATTCTTATGGGCGTGCGGTTCAGAAAACGAAACGCAAGTAAATGCAATGACGAACAATTTAGACTGTTTTACCCTTGCAGCGTCCGACTGCGAATCTAAAGGATGTTCTCCGATCAAGGGCAAACCTTACAATGACGCTCAGATGTGTTTTGATGATTGGGAAAGCGTCGGGTGCGAGCCCCCTA
>JALSKP010000028.1 GCA_026988815.1 Myxococcales bacterium
CACAAGAGAGTAAATGCGTGAAGGGTAGGTTTGGCGACTTGGAGGATTGGGAATCGATCGAGCTTCGATATTATCCGACCTCCATGGCCGACGGCGAGTCGATTACCCACCTCCGAGCGAAACTATAATAGTTGTATGGGTTACTATATTTGAATGTTAAAGTCGAGGTCAGCTTTAGATGGTTAGGTTTCCTAGCCGCCTGTTATCCCTACTTAACTGTTATTTTTGGTTTTCTCCAAAGGGTTCAGACGCTTAATTAACATTTTTTGTTGTTCTCGGAGTTTCCTCTTTGGAATGAAGAGAAGTCCCCTCTACCGCTGGGAGAGGCTAGGGTGAGGGTCGTCCAACGAAAGCAAGTTCTCTCAAAATCCCGCTGATATGGATCACACTAAATTCGGCGAGTTGTCTTTGTGTTTTGTTGATCTTTTCGAAAAAAAAATTTTACTCTTCGATATACTTATAATTGAAAAGATCCATGCCTTCGCAGAAGGTCATTTCATAGTCGTTAACCGTGGACCACATATCCGTGAGGTCCATCATCCAAAGGGGGGTGCCGCTCGCATAGGGAAGGCGTTCTTTCGCGTTGACCGATACCCGAACCTCAGTAGCTAAACTCACCTCGTTTGTGACACTTGTATGAATTTGTGCGGCCGTTGCTCGGGAGTAGGTCATGAAGGTGATACCGTCGACTATCCCTGCCGCTTGGACGAGCCAATCCAAGCCGTCGGTCGCGGTGAGGGTTTGATAGGTTGCGGGCCAAACAAAACTCATGCTCGGAATAGAGTCGACCCAAGGGGCCAGGTCGATAAATATTTTTGCCGATCCTTGGCCGTGCGTGTCCAGGTAATGGCGTGCGTCAATAAGCGTTTGCAACAGCAACATATAGCGCTGGGTTTTTTGAGGGGGTGTAAGGTCTGACCAAGGTAGATAGTTCATCATCTTGTAACCGCATGAGGTCGAAGGGGTGTTGTATTGTTGCGGTTCGATATCCAAATGAATCCCTTTGAATTGTTCAGACGCTAAGGGATGGGCATTATTGAAATCGATGAATCGTGCTTGAATATCTTCAAAAAGCGTATTGCGACAAAGGACGGCCGCCGTGTCGGGCGCAGACGGGAAAATATCCTTGGCGTCTCCAATCAGAACCTGGCTTTGGATACCGGCGTTGTCGAGCAGACTGTTCCATGCCGCAATATTGGCGGCGTCCGTCGAAGGACGCTTTCCATAATTGCCGTACACGCGAAAGATCGAATTCGCGTTGAGATTAGCGATGACGGCTAGTTCATCGGTGGTGTCGTTCACAGTATCGTCGATCAACACATCCGTGCCGAGGGGATCGGGTTGGACCGGATGTCGATACATCCAAACACCTCGATTAACATTGCATTTGACACTTCCTCCATCGGCGAACGTATCGCCTTGATCCGATGAACTATCACTTGAAAGATCATTGTCGGCAGAAGAATCGGAACCGGCATCCGAGGTTGACATGTTTTGATCCATGCCATGATTAGGAACAACGGGCGTGTCGGGACCATCTTCAAAAAGAGGATCGGGTCCGAAGGGAGGATTACAACTTAGGCACGCCAGAGAGATTAAAATTAAACTAAATATTTTCAAATCATGTCCTTAAAGAAACAACCCATAAAACGCATTGCAAACGAATTCAAGCATCTTGGTAAAAAAGAGGTTCTAAATTAGTGTGATCATTTTCGGCGGGTTGAATGAAAAGAGGTTTATTCTTTGGAATGAAGAGAAGTCCCCTCTACCTCTCAAAGAGGGCTATTTCTAAATACACCATCACCTTCGGAAGGGATCGCTGAATTTAGGATCTGCGAGCATTTCTTTGTCAGTGAGGGTTTTTAAGAACGCGATAAGCGCCGCTTTTTGTTTATCGCTCATGTTAAACTGTCGCCTTGCAAATAGGGGCGGCCTCGGATTTCTTACCGCTTTAATACCGCTACTATAGTGATCGATAACCTCTTCGAGAGTCCCAAAGCGTCCGTCATGCATATAGGGCGCACGCACTTCGACATTTCTAAGGGAGGGGACTTTGAAGTGACCGTCCCTGGTCGAGAGTCCAATCACCTCCCCATAACCCATGTCCGAAATCTCGGCATCGAGTGCATTCGTACTCGCCTGTACTGCTACAAAACCTTCACCTTGATGACAGACAAAACATCCAAATCCGCCATTTCGAAAGGGAGGGGTGATAAAGAGCATTTTTCCATAATTTTCCTCATCGGTGAAATTTGGAAAGGGGTCGCGACGCTTTGAAACTTGGGCGCGTCCCTTGTCGTATTTACTGTTTACGCTGACCATACTACGTACGAATTGAGCGAGGGCTTTGGATACTTTTTTACTGCTCACATCGGTGCTTCCAAAGGCGGCGATGAACAGAGGTTTATAGTAGGTAAGGTTACTAACTCTTGATTCCAATTCTTGCAAATTAAGCCCCATTTCGACGGGGTCTTGAATGGGCATGAGCACCTGGTCTTCGAGGGTTCCGGCACGTTGATCCCAGAAGAATTTCCCGTTTTGATAGAAGCGTGCGTTGGTAAGTCCCATGGAATGTCGACGCGTAAGGCCTTTTTGAAATCCTGTGCTTCGGACTTGGTCGTCGCTAAACCCGAGCTCAGCTTTATGGCAAGAAGCACACGCGATGGTTTTATTTTTGCTCAGATTTTTATCGTAGAAAAGAACACGGCCGAGTGCTGCACCAGCGTCAGTCAGCTTATTATCGGGGGGAGTATTGTCGTCATAGACGAGGGGATGCTGGGCGTGTCGGCCTTCGCTTTCTACAGTAAAATGAAGGGGCAAGGTCGTCTTGTAGGTGTAGGTTTTGCTGGATAGTAGGGGAGAGCTTGTCTTCTGACTTGGATTGCAGGACAGGGGAAGAACGAAAAGAACAAGGTAAAGCAATCTCATAATGTACTCCTGAGTTAGGGCTCAATTTTAGGATACTCTATCGGCCGATTGAAAGCGAGTGCTTGCTTTTGTTTTTTTGCACTGGAATCTTAAATATTTCATTGTGCTATTGGCCTTGGGTGTCGCTTGTCTTTGTTGGCTTGGGATTTGATTTTGTAAGTGAACGCGATGTGGAGAAGTCTCATCGCCGCGATCGGGATCTCGCCGTCGGGCTCGAGCAAGAGGCCTCTTGTTTCATCATAGCATTCATCGGGATATTCCCCTTTTAATGTTTCGATAATGGAGGTCTGGCAATGGACAAATAAACCCACTTTTCCTTTCTGTTCAGCGATTCGAACCGCACTGCCGGTAGGGGAAAGGTAGCTCGGTTGATTCCATTTCAGACTTTCAAGGAGACAGAGGTCGAGTTCGTAGGCAACGTCGATGAGGGTTTGGCGAAGATTGAGGGCGAAATTTTTGTGTTCGAAGATATCGAAACGGGCTTCGATGTCGGGATTCATTTTACGCGACCGGAAAGATTCTCAATGCAGTCGACGACGGCGCGTTGGGCTTCGATAATTTCTTCCTCGTTTCCGCTGAGATAGAGGCGTCCGAATGCACCCACAGCTCGCATTTCTAATAAATTAATGGGGCTCGCTTTTTCTGCTTCGTTGGCCGCAACCATCGCATAACCGGCAGGGTGACATTCCATCACGTACAGTGTTTCGCCTTCGGTGATAAGATCGCCGTGGCGCATTCGGTTGACGAGCATCGCTTGGTAGCCTTCCACCCCCCGAATGATTTGGTTTGTTTTGATGGTGGGTTTGAGTCTATCGTTTTCGGTAATATTATAAAAATCGAGGATAGCATCTCCGGCCGCACGTACCTGCCCCTGGTCCTCGTGATGAACTTCAAGAATGCCGAAGGCGCGCTCGACGATCTGCATACCTGGCTTAACGTCGGTTTGTTTGAGGCAGATATCGGTCACTTGATTAATGGAAATACCGGGAGCGACTTCTACGTAGAGGAGTGCTTGATTTTCTAAAGGTTGAAACCCTGTGGATATCGTCTGAAGGAAAGCTGCCAATTTAGGCTGGAGAATATCGATATAGGTGAAGGTTCTTAAGTCGATCATGATGATGCCTGATGAGTTGAAGTCGCCTTATATCAAAAAAAAAGACAACTCGCATGGCTCTTTCTTTAAAAATTAACTAACTAATCCAAACGCGATATTGAGGATTTTTGTGAATATTGAGATGATATCAGAACGATTGGAAAACGCAGTCGAGCGCTGTGATTGTTTCTTTGACGAGGAACATGAAGCCGCATTTCGTCTTTTTAACGGCTTTCAAGAAAGCCTGCCTGAACTTGTTATCGATATTTACGCCAAAAGCGCTATTCTTCATTGGTACGGCAAAGAGGAAATGGAAGACGAGTTTCGTACATTCATTTTAACCTGGATTTCGACAAAGATGGCGTGGATTGAGGCGGTGATTTTGAAGATGCGTTTTTCAGAATCAGAAGAGGGAAGAAAAGGACGTTTTCTTGTCGGCGACAAAAAAACAACATGGGTGAAAGAGCACGGTGTTCGCTATTCGGTCGACTTATGCATGAACCGTGATGCTAGTTTTTACTTGGATACGCGTCTTCTGCGTTTATGGCTCAAAGAGAATTCTGAGTATAAACGCGTCCTCAATACCTTTGCTTACACGGGAAGTTTGGGCGTTGCCGCGACGGCGGGTTTGGCCAGTAGAGTTGTGCAATGCGATCTCAACAAATCCTTTTTGAACGTCGCCAAGACCTCCCATAGTTTAAACGGTTTTCCGATTAAAAAAGCTGACTTTCAGGTCGGCGATTTTTGGAAGCATATGAATGTCCTTAAGCGAAAAGGAGAAAAGTTTGATATTCTTATTTTAGACCCGCCTTTTTTCTCCGAGACGAAAGGGGGCCGAATCGACCTCTCGAAAAGTATCAAATCGATGATTAATAAAGTGCGACCCTTGGTCGTTGACGGTGGGAAAATCCTTCTCGTCAATAATGCGCTTTTTGTTTCAGGTGCCGAACTTGAGGCCGTACTGGACGATCTTTATGATGATTGGCTTTCATTTGATCGACGGATTGATGTCGATCTGGATTTCGTCGGCGGAAAGGGAGAACCCATTAAGGATCCGGCCCCCTATAACCATTCTACAAAGATCACTCTTTTAACCGTAAAA